>JAFXSU010000144.1 GCA_017525435.1 Victivallales bacterium | reverse complement strand
TGACGAGCGTGAGGCCAGCGGGTCCGATGTTCTTCTGTGCGCCTGCGAAAATCATTCCGAACTTGCTCACGTCAAGCTGGTGGCTCATGATGTCCGAGGACATGTCTGCGACCAGCGGGACGTTTCCGGTTTCCGGGTACTCGAAGTACTCGGTGCCGTAGATGGTATTGTTGGAGCAGATGTGCATGTAGGCCAGATCCTGGTCGATCTTCCAGTCCTTGATGCCTTCGATGGCGGTGTAGCCGTTTGCCTCGCCGTCAAAGATCAGGTCCACTTCGCCTTTCTGAATTTTGATCTCCTTCATGGCTTTCTTCGCCCACACGCCAGTGTTGGCCACGCCGACCTTCTTGCCGGGAACCATCAGGTTCATCGGAGCCATGGCGAACTGGAGGGATGCACCGCCCTGAAGGAAGAGCACTGCGTAGTTCTCGGGGACGTTCAGGATTTTGCGGACATTGGCCTCGGCGGCCTGGATGACTTCGTCAAAGGGCTTGGCACGATGGGATTCCTCGATGATGCCGATACCGGTGCCGTGGTAGTTGACAAACTCTTCCTGAGCCTTGAGCATGACCGGCTTCGGGAGGGCGGCCGGTCCAGCGTTGAAGTTGTAAACCTGCATTTTTGTTACCTCGAATTGTGCCGTGTCGGACCGGTCTTGATTCAGCAGTCGGCGCCGTGCCGACCATCCGCATCTGATTTCGTCTACCGAATCCAATTTGGGCAATGCCCTTAATATAGTATCTGGGCAGAAAACTGCCTGATTTTCATCGAAGCAATATAGTACAGTAGTATGTCCAAAACTCTTCTCATCTATTTGCAGCACGAACTCGGCTCGTTCCGAATGGACGATTCGCAGGCAGGACGCCTGGCGGAGCTGCTGCCGACATGGCGGGTGGTAAACGCACACACGGAGGCGGAGTTCCTGTCGGTCTTGCCAGATGCGGTGGTGGTCTGCTGCTGGACCTTCCGGCAGGAGTGGTTCACGCTTGCTCCGCGACTGCGCGTGGTCTCCACGCCGGCGGCGGGCAAGGACTATTTTTCGGTGCAATGGCCGTCAGGCGTGGAGCATTGGAACGGTGGTTTCCACGGTGCGTTAATGGCCGAGACTGCCGTCGGGATGCTTCTTGGAATGACGCGTGGGCTGCTGCCTGCCGTTACCACCTATCGCAGAAAATCTTGGCCGAGGCCCGAACTGGATGCCATGATGCGTCCTCTGGCCGGTAGCCGTGTGACAATCTGCGGATTCGGCAAGATCGGTCGACACATTGGAAAGTTGCTCAAGGTCTTCGGAGTGAGACTCTGGGGGGTGAGTGCCCACGAACATCCTGCACCAGATTTCTTTGATAAGTATGATAAATGCTTTGTTATAAATGACTTAAATGTAATTTTACCAAAGACGGATCACCTGGTGCTGGTGCTGCCGCGCACGCCTGAGACGGATAACTTCCTCGATGCCGAGAGAATTGCATTGTTGCCACGCCATGCGACGGTATGCAATCTCGGTCGGGGTAACGCGATAGACGAGTCGGCACTGGTGGAGGCGCTATCGGCCGGTCGGCTGGGGGGTGCGTGCCTCGATGTGCAGGCGACCGAACCCTTGCCATCACAGTCGCCGTTGCGCAAGTGCCCGAACCTCTGGCTCTTTCCGCATTCCTCCGCATTGTCGCCGAACTACATGGATCTTTACGCCGATGAAGTCGCCGAAAGGGTGACGAATTTGGCGCAATAAGTTCGCGAATACAGAATGGCGTCGCTATAAACTTGGCCAGAGTTAATTTGATTGGCGTAAAAAAGCGGACGGGACATGCTCCCGCTTCCGTCCCGCGATTTCAGCGTGACAAGTCAGCACCACTTTCTGTCTGGACTTGCGAATTCACTTGGCACTACTGCTGTTCGGTAGAATTCCTGTGACTGGCAGGCGCAGGGGAATGTTGACAGGATATCGTTTTGGAACTGATCCGATTGGCCGTGATTTACCTACGCCCGTGCGCGTCCAAATAGGGAGGTATGCCCCCACCCCCTACGATGGTAATGTAATGCGGTTTTCAATGATTGCAAGTCCCTTGCCGTGAAAGGAAACGGAATCTTAGTTTTCCTATGATTTTTGCCCTGTGTCTTGCGTTTTTGGGGGACATCTGTGACCTGGCATCAAATTATCCATGTCCAGGTTAATAATGGATGGGAAAACTGCGAACTTGGGTTCAATTTTCGTCCAACACATTATATTTTACATGCTTCCGCTGAAAGGCACCCCACTTTCAGTCCGCAAGACTTTCAACTTTAGCCTCATTTCCCATTTTGCATCTCCCCCTTGACATTTTTTTGGCACTGCGGTATTTGCGTCCCAAGCGCACCTTTATTTCGGTAATTTCGCTGTTGTCCATTCTGGGGCCGTTGCTGGGCGTGGCGATTTTGATTATCGTCAGTTCGGTGATGGCGGGCTTTGACCGCGACATCCGCACGGGCATCATGAACATGTCCGCGCACCTGACATTTTATCCGCTGGGGGAGGGCGGTTGCTTTAAGGATCCTCAGGAATTGATTGAGCAACTGGAATCGGAATGTGCCGCGCAAGGGCTTCATGCGGCGCCGGTAATCGAGGGCACGGCGCTGATACAGCTTCGTCAGTCGGTCTATCCGAAGGTCGTTCGTGGAATTTTGCCGGAGCGGGAAAAGCTGGTCACCAAAATCCAGGAGAATTTTTACGAGAAGCGTCCTCCGCTCGAGGAGGGCGAGGCGGCCATCGGGCGGCGTCTTGCCATGATGATGAACCTAAAGCTCGGCGACGAGTTCCTCATCCACTCGCCTGCGCATCTCACCGAAAATATCTCCTGGACCGATGATGGCAAGGTCGAAGTGCACGAACCCGACGAGTTCTATCTTCCCGAACAATGCCAAGTCGCAAATTTCTACTCCATGGGCATCAGCGACTATGACGACAATGTCATCGTCCTGCATCTCGACCAGGCCGCCCAGCTCTTCGGGCTGGACTGGGGGAGCGCAACATCCATCCAGGCGGTGGTGGACGACCCGATGAATATCGCCGGGCTGACGGAGATGCTTCGGGCGAAGCACCCGGAGTGCCAGGTGGTGAATTGGCAGGAGAGAAACCAGATGCTTTTCAATACATTGCAAAGCGAGAAGAATCTGATGACCTTCCTGATGGCGTTCATTGTGCTGGTTGCATCATTCACCATCGCCGCCACGCTGATCACTGTGGTAGTGCAGAAGACGCGCGAGATTGGAATCATGAAGGCGGTCGGCGTTTCGTCCTTTACTATCGGGCGTATCTTCCTGTTGCAGGGACTGATTATCGGGGTGATAGGCACTGCTTTGGGAACGACCGTCGGTCTGCTCGTCATGCATTACCGCGATGCCATCGCTCGTCTGCTTTCCCGCGTCATGGGCGTGGAGGTCTTCCCTGCCGAACTCTACCACTTGACATCCATTCCTGCACTGACCACGGCTGGCGACTTGATGCGCATTATTTTGATGTCGCTGGGTATCTGCGTCTTTGCGGCACTGGTTCCTGCCATCTATGCCTCTGCCACTACCCCAGCGACCTCGCTGCGGTCGGAAAATTAGCAATTAGCAATTAGCAATTA
>JAFXSU010000015.1 GCA_017525435.1 Victivallales bacterium | reverse complement strand
CCGTTCGCTGGATGGAAAAATCGGTCCATTTACCGCAAGCAAGTCTGCTCCTCCGTCCCCCTGTAGCACCTTGCAGGATTTTTTCGAGTACTTTTTAGGCCCAGTCAGACCAGAGGGCAAATTGCCTAAAGCCATTTTAAATCCCTTGGATTACGGAAGTTGCCTTATTGAAAGTGACAGCATCACCATTGATGACAGCGTGAAGGAATTACCAGCCCATGATTATTTTCTGCCGTTTGTGTCATCGCCTTTTCCTATGCTTATGCCTATCCCTATTATTGAAGGGAAATGCGATGGCAAGCCGATGCGTTTTTGCTTTGACACTGGCATGAGAATGGCATTGATTGACGATTCATTTGTCTGCGATGGGAAGGAAAACCAGGGAACTATCAAGGAATGGATTCCAATTCCAAATATCCATAGATATGTTGATGTTCCATATTATCCTGCAGATTTCGAGTTCGGTGAAGGTTTCCACTTCAAGGGGCACGTTGAAATTGACAACCAGGGACAATATATCAAAATGGCCACAGGTGGTGGATTGGCTGGCTTTAATGCATTCTTTGGCAAAGAAATCTGTGAACAGTTCAATGTGTTCATCTCCAGTATTCCTGGCAAGCGTGGGGTTGCAATCATCAACAAAAATGGTAAGGGGAAGACGGAAAAAACACACTGTCTCTGAAGAACAAATGCCTTCCCAACAAGTTCAACCGCTTGCAACTTCTTTTTGAGGCTGGGAATACCCTCGGAATACGAAAAAAGCCGTGCAGTTTTTCATAAACCACACGGCTAAAAAGGAGTGGTGGCAAGGTTAGCGGAAAAACGAAAGGGTATCTCCAAGTAGGAAATTCCCCGTGACGAGGTTCATTTTCCGTTTGTTTCCTTTCCCGTTATTAAAAAAAACGAAAACCTTTGGTCGCTGTTATTTTCCTGCAAGTGCGATGCTACCGAGGTACACTATTCCAAAAACGTTTGATTTCGAGTAATTGGGTTCTGTATTGGGAAAACTCCTGGTTTTCCCTGTCAATGGACCAAACGAAATTCACCAGACCCAGCAAATTGTTCAATTCCTCTTCGGTCAGTCTATGCCAGTCCTTTTCCCAGAAATGATTTAGATAATACATTCTTTGCCGAAGTCTCTTGCGCAATGATTTCGGGGCAGACAATTTCTGATTGACCGTGATACCGGTAACCATTTTTCGGTTGCCATTGCGCATTACATGGGTCTTGTCTGGATTCAGTTTCAGTCCGATGGTCATGAAGTTTTTTTTGCAGACGGCAATGGCTTCCCGGATGTCCTCATCGTTCATTTTTCCGGAAATGGTCAAGTCATCCGCATATCGTGTAAAATGGTATTTTTTCACTTTACAGAAGTTTCGGATTGCCTTGTCCAGGGGAGCAAGCAAAAGATTTGAAAGATGTGGACTGGTGACCGCCCCCTGGGGCAGATGCCCTTGAAGAGTACATATTTTAGCCACTAAAACAGAAACATTGCGTTGCATTCCCAGGCTCTCCAGATAATCGGTCACTTGAGAAAACTTCAGGGAAGGGAAGAAGTCCTTGACATCCATGCAGAGAACCACAGCGGCTCCCAGATGTGCGGATGCATTTTTCCTGATGTTCCTCCGTTTCTCAAATGCCATGGCGGAACGCTCAGCCCTTTGAAAAAGGATTTTGGACAAGATACGGCGCTGGATTTTCTTGAGGAGTTGAGAGGGTGCTTCAATCGTTCTTGTTTTCCCATTCTTTTTGGGAATCTGAAATATCGTGTACTGTTCCTGAATATGATTGGAAAGCCAATACAGAAATTCCGTCGTGCTTCCCAGGCATTGTGTCAGTTCAGAAAGAGTCTTCGGTATCTTACAATACATAGTCAATAAAAAAGTAGCCATTTTCATCACACTGTAAAATCTGCGCACCGAAGGTGAGCAGTTTCAAACTCCGATGAGGCGATGGCTCATCGGAGTGTCCGAAGGCGTGCTGACATCCGCGACAGCGGATTCTGGCACGTCGAGGACACGACGATGTGCAAGCGCCCAGCGGAGGAAGAAAATGCCACCGAGAAGCGCGTGCATATCCTTGCATTCTAAGAATGACGACTCGCCATTCCTATCTGTTCCATAAAATAGGACAGATGCTATTCTGATGAAAATGGCTACGAAAATAATATAATCCTATCTCTTCAACGCGCAAATCGCAAGCGTGCTTAAAATAGGGTGTGTCTAATCAGCGGAGGCGACACACCGCCCGTCGAGAGATTTGAGAAGTTGAGACGTTTTCGGGGTCGGAAAGGCGTCTCAAAAGATAACCATGCCGTCTCACGGAGATGATTTGAGGCGGGATTTCGTGGGGGAAATACGAAAAAAGCCGTGTGACCACACGGCTAAAAAGAAAGTGGTGGCAAGGACCGGGGTCGGACCGGTGACACACGGATTTTCAGTCCGTTGCTCTACCAACTGAGCTACCTCGCCGCCAAAATAAAAATGGTGAACCCGGAGGGAATCGAACCCCCAACCTTCTGGTCCGTAGCCAGACGCTCTATCCAATTGAGCTACGGGTCCACGTGTCTTTGACTTGGACGTGGGGCTTAAGATAAAGCCCATTTCCAGTTTTTCAAGTGAACACCGCATAATTTTTGAAAAAAGTCCATCTGTGAAGTGGAGACAGGGAAAATCCGTGGCTTGGTCCCATAATCTTTCGACTTTGTGCTATGTTAAGTCAAACTGCCATTCCACGGCGTCCAAACAGTAGAATAAGGAAAAGAGAATCTCCATGCACAGCGCATATCCCCTGCTTGCCCAGAATTCCGACACCGCCATTGCCTTCGGCGAGGAGGCGCGAAATGCGCTCGCACGCCACTTGTCGAGTCTGGAATGCACGGCTGCCACGCCGCTTTTTGTAGTAGGCGGAGGGCGTTCTTCGTGGACGAAATCCGGCGCCGAGGCACTTATGGATGCCGTCGCGAGTCTGGACGGCATCCCGATGGTTCCCTTTCTTGGAGTGCCCGCCGAGCCGGACATCGAGGTCGTCCGCTCGATGACCGCGCAGATGAAGTCGTGTTCGCCCAAGGCGGTCGTGGCGATCGGCGGTGGCAGTGTGATGGATGCCGCAAAGGCGGCCTATCTCTCCTATCAGAGCGACCTGGATATCCGCGAACTCTTCGGTGCGGGGCTGTGCGCCAAGCGCTTCCCCGGCCGTCATTTCGAGCGTGTCATCTGCGTGCCGACAACCTCCGGGACTGGTTCTGAGGCAACGCCTTACGCAAATATTATCGACCGTCCCGGCGGAGTTAAGCGGCTGGTGATGGACAACGAAATCGTCGCTGAGCATTCTTTCGTGATTCCACGCCTCACCTGGACGGCACCGGAGGAACTGACTGCCATCACGGGGCTGGACGCCTTTGTCCATGCGGTCGAGAGCCTACTGAATTTCCGTGCGGCGGCGGTTCATCCGGAGGCGACGGCGTGGGGGCTTTCGGCTGTGCGGTTGATCCGCAAGGCGTTGCCGATCGCACTTGGCAAGGCACCGGGCTTCGTTGCGTTGGCGCGTGCGGAGTTGTCGCTGGCCTCGACATTGGCGGGGATGTGCATCAAGGTCTGCCCGACGAGCCTTCCGCACCTGTGCAGCTTCTCGGTCTGCGGTCACGCCGCGCATGGTGCGGCGGTCGCAAGTCTTCTCCCGAATTTCTGGCGGTGGTATCTGGAAGCCTCGCCGGAGTGCGCCGAGCGCACGCGGCTGCTGGCGCCGCTGTTGGGAGGCACGGAGCCGTTGGAGACCGTTCAGGCCACAGTGGAGTTCATTGAGTCGTGCGGGATTTCCACGCATCCGGGCAGGCTCACCGGGCTTCCAGCGAGCTTCATCGACCAGCTTGCAAAGGACGCTGCGCAGAACCCGATGAAATTGGAGAGTGCGCCGAGACCGCTTACGGCGGAAGGTTGTCAAGTCGCTTTCCACGAGGCACTTGATGGCTATTGGAATTGACCTGCCATGGAGCCGTTCACAACGATCATTCCCCAGGCGGGCGAGGTGCTTACGCAGCATACTCCGGAGCAGCGGGATTTCAAGGCCAACCGCGAACGCCTGATGGTGGAGAACGGAAAGCTCGATTGGCTCCATCTGAAGCATTCGGAACTGGAGGACCAGAGCATTCCAACGACGCTTCGATTTGTCTGGAAGAGCGCGGCTGGTTGCGTTGCACGAGGCATCGAACTTGCGGAGAATCCGCAGTTTACGGGGCATGTGATGCATTTTTCGGCTCTGCCTGGGCGTGCTGAGGCGTTGGTCCACAGCCTGAAGACTGGTTTCCAATACTACTGGCGCGTCGCGGGAACGGATGCGCATGGCCAGGAGGCCTGTTCCAAAACCGCATCATTCCGCACCGCCGACGAGATGCCCCGATGGATTTTTTTCGAGGGAGTGCCCAATGTCCGTGACCTGGGTGGATGGAGGACCATGGACGGGCGGCACGTGCGCCAAGGGCTGGTCTATCGCGGAGGCGAGATGAACAGCCACCAGACCGCCACGGCGAACGGGCTGCGCTTCGCCGAACACGAGCTGGGCATCCACACCGACTTGGACATCCGCGGACCCAAAGAGTTGGAAGTGATTCCTTCCGGTGGACCGGCGTTCTCCACAAAGGTGCGCTGGCTCAACATTCCGCTGGCGGCCTACGCCGACATTGACAGTGGCGAACATCGAAGTGCCTACGCCAAAGTCTTCCGCGTGCTTCTTGAACCCGAGAATTTTCCCATCTATCCGCACTGCTGGGGCGGCGCCGACCGCACGGGCACGGTAGTGTTCCTGCTCAATGCCGTCCTCGGCGTTCCCGACGAGTGGCTTCTTTTGGATTACGAGATGACCGCACTGGCCACTTGGGGTTCGCGTTCCCGCGACAACGAACTCTTCCAGGGGTTCTTGGCCATGCTGGAGAGATACGCGCCCAACCAGGGCTTTCATGCGCAGGCCGTTGCCTACTGGAAGACCGCTGGTGTCACCGATGCCGAACTGGCTCGTTTCGCTGAGCTTTTCTTGGAGTAGGGCAGGGTGGAAACAGAGTTGCTTAGTATCAATGCAAGAGATTGATAATAAACAACTTAGTAGTGATTTAGTTGGACGCTGCGACCTGCTGGCTCTGCTGGCGGGAACGATGGGCTTCGCCCTGCGGTTTGGCGATTTCACGCATTTCCTTTCGACGGGCACGGCATTGTTCCTGCTGGGAATCCTCTATGTCGTGGTCTGTTCGCTCTGCATCTTGGGGGGCTATGCGTTGGGGCATCGCCTCACTGGCGTTCCCTGGTCGGAGCTGTTTCCGCTGAAGCACTGTGGTGCCGCGAAGCGTCTTGCAGGCATCATTGGCGTGGCTTTTCTGCTGTTGGTCTTGGTCACAGTGGTCAATTACGTAATAGTCTATGGGAATCCCGAGGCAGGAACCCAATACCTTGTACAGTACATACAAGAGGCGAATTGGCTGCTGCGTCTTCGTCTGCTGGTGGAAACCTGTGTGTTTGCGCCAATCTGCGAGGAGTTCTTCTTCCGTCTGGCCTTGCCCAGGTGGCTGAGCGCCTGCGGGGTTTCCGAAAACCTCGCGGACCTGTCTGCTTCGCTGGCCTTCTCCTGCCTCCATTTGGTCTGGTGGGGCATTCCCGGCCTGTTCCTCTTCGGCATTACACTTTGTTTCCTACGGCGCAAGCAGGACATCCTGAGCTGCTGTTGCGTCCACGCGCTCTACAATCTGCTGGTTGCCGTGATGGCAATCTCCTTCCAAAAATTGTAGGTAAATACCAATGAAACTTGCGAGCATCTTCACCGACCACGCGGTTCTTCCCAT
>JAFXSU010000143.1 GCA_017525435.1 Victivallales bacterium | reverse complement strand
CATTGAAATGCTCAGGCGGGCAAAATCCGTTGTTATTACCGCGCATCGGAATCCGGATGGCGATGCAGTGGGTTCTTGCCTGGCGCTAGGTGGCCTGATGCGGCAGCAGGGGAAATTCGTCCAGGTGGTTCTCCCCAAGAAGGATGTCGGTGCACCTGCAAGCATCAGTGGCTTTGAAGAGGTGGTGGATCTTCACGATTTCGACTTCAACACCGACTTTGATTTGCTGGCGGTGATGGACTGCGGAAGCCGAAAACGAATCTGCTCGGAGCAATTCATGCTATGCCGCCCGCGACTCGGAGTCCTGAACATCGACCACCATGGCGCCGAACTCTTTGGTGATATCAATGTTGTCGTCAAGGACTTCTCTAGCACCGGTGAATTGGTCTTCCACCTGGCTCAGGCCACCGGATGGACGCTGACACAGCAGTTTGCCGAGGCGATTTGGACCGCCATCGTAACTGATACCGATCGTTTCACTCTTCCTGCGACCACCGCAACGACTCTCCAGTGCGCAGCTACGCTTCACGCCTGCGGCATCCGCGCGGCATGGCTGAACGACCAGCTCTTTCGCCAATGCAAACCGAATGCCTTGCAATTGCAGGCCAGGGCGTTGAAGTCATTGGAACTCTGGCACGACGGCACGGTCGCCACGATCGCACTCACGACCGAGGACTATCGGCAGACCAGATGCACCAAGCCGGACAGCGACAGCTTCCCGCTCATCCCTCTCTCCGTCGCCGGAGCAAAGCTTGCCGTGTTCTTCTACCCCAGGCCAGTGGACAACCCCCTGGTCACCCGAATCAGCATCCGAAGCCGCGTGGGCAGTCCCGTCACCGCGTTGGAGCTGGCCACCGCCTTCGGGGGCAGTGGCCATACCCATTCGGCAGCAGCTGCCATCAGCGCATCCATCCCGGAAGCCAAACAACAGGTCAAGGAGTTCCTTGCCCGACGATTCACCACCTGAAACCGATATCCCAATTATGAACCTTCCTCTGCTGACTGAGAAATTCAACTGCACGGAACGCAATGGACGCATCGAATTTGAGTTCACCACCCAGGAAAATGACGCGTCCAAGCGCATCCGTCCGAAAGACCACGAAATCTTCCGCGAGTTCTCCTTTGTCAAAGGACGTGACGTGTACATATATGGAAAAGGCCCCAACGAGTCCTATGCCGCGCTAGCCTTCTACCTCGTGCTGTTCCAAGCTAGGAAAATTGAATGTTATGAGTATAACCATCTGAAGCGTGATGTCCTTATTCACGATGCCGAAGTCCCAAACGCGCAAATTTCGGTTCCGGGCAAACAATGGTTTGAGTTTGCCAAGCAATTCCCGAGAGACACCATAAATATTTCCCGCAACCAGCAGGATCCAGAAGGCTATTGGGAAGATGACATCTATCTCCACCTTGAACGCATGGGACTTCCGGCAGGCTCCGGCGATTCGCCCGCTATTCTCGTCAAAGGCAAAGGCGGTCCAGTGATGTATGCCGCATTGGCTTGTGCCGCAGCTAGGCTCGGATACAACGAACTGTTGGTGGACAAACCGAAGGAGGAAAACCTGCTGGCTTTCAACGAAAGGGTCGCCGGACGAGAACTCCCCAAAGACAATACTGGGGTGCCTCCCGGATTCTGCCTCGGCATACTAGGGGACCCCTGCAGCGGGAAATCCGTCTTCGCTCAGACCCTTTTCAACTGCATTTGCGACCTATATCCACCACGCCAAATTTGGGTTTATGACTGCGACATGGCTGCCCCCACGCAAAACTGGTTTATGCGAGAAAGCTCCTCCGGAGACCCTCTGCGTGTTGAAGCGGCTATAAAGCGCCGCAAGGAACTTAAGGTTCGCGAGTTTACCTCCCAACTGGAATTGGATGTTGCCCAGAGCCTTAAGAATGAAAAGTCAAGTCTCCAGCTGGTCATCGCCGACCTTCCGGGAGGAAACCACAAGGTCACCCCACCGCAACGCATTCCGGTAAGCCGCGCCGAGATGATGCGGCAATGCGATGCCTTTATCGTCCTTTGCCGCAAAGACAAACCGAATGTCTTTGACGACTGGGTGGGTGCTTTGAAAGAATATGGGCTGGAAAACCGGGTGATTGCCAAAGTGACTACGGACGCACCCAAAGGCCCCGTCGCTGTGTCGGAACTGGCCAAGACCACAGACGGCCTTCTGACCTGTGAGATCCAAGGGCTGGACCGCGAAAAAGGCAGTCAGCTCATTGACGTCTTGAAACCCACGCTGGAAGAGCTGGGCAGGGAACTCCAACGTCATTTCGGACAGTCGTATGATGTGCTCTAAGCCGCTCGCCTGAAATCACGTAGATTACTGCAAACATGGCCAAAACGGTACTCAATCACATCCTTACGATGGAAGAGGGGAACGGCCGCCTCAGGCTGGAGTTCACCACCGACAACAATTTGCCCACCCCGGGCAAGCGAAAAAACACCCGTCGCAAAAAGGAAAATGTGCGTGCCAACCCGTCGGACTACGAGGAGGTGGCGCGGAAACTGGCCGGCAAAGTCCAGGGCCGCCGAGTGCATTTGAAAGGGCGCGGCCCGGTGGAGGCATATGCCTCTTTGAGCTATTACCTGGTATTGTTCGGCGCAAGCGCAATCACTCTGTACGAAAACAACCTCAAGAAGATTATCAGGATCTATCCGCTGGATGGGCATGCTCCGAAGCCGGATTGGTTCAAGTTTACTTCTTCGCCCGATGGCGACCGGGCGAGGCTCGTTCGGCCGGAGAATGAAAACCAGCGCTGGGGGGATGAAGTCATCCGAACCCTGTACAAGCTTTCGTTGTCCCCTGAAAAGCCTTCCAGCAGAACCCTCACCCTTACTGGTAACGGTGCCGTGGCGATGTATGCCGCACTGGGGTGTTTGGCCGCACGAGAGGGCTATGCCAATCTGGTGGTGGACAAGCCGGCCTTGCCATATCTAATCCATTTCAGCAAGGATCTGACCGTGACCACGCCGGTCAAGCCTCCGCGTTTCAGTTTTCCGGGGTTCTGCCTCGGCATACTTGGCGACCCAAACAGCGGAAAGTCCGTCTTCTCGCGGACATTCTACCATTGTTGCAAGGACTTGTGTCCGGATAATCAAATCTGGATCTATGACTGCGATATGGCTGCCCCGACTCCGGACTGGTACTGCCAGGGAAAGTCCTCGCCCGACGAAGCGGTGCGCAAAAGCTACGACAAACAGCGAAGTGTCTTCAAGCACGAGTGGTCAATGGAAAAGGAACTTCAGATTGTCCAGGATCTGCAGAATCTGAAGTCAAACCTCCAGTTTATCATCGCCGACCTCCCCGGCGGAAAACACCCAAAGCCCGATGGAAAGTGGTTTCCTCCGGAGCGCATCCCGGGCGCCAATCGCGCCGAAATGATGCGGCAATGCGATGCTTTCATCCTCCTCTGCAATACGGCCAAGCCGACCGTCTTCGGCGACTGGATGGACGCCCTTTGGAATTATGACCTTGCCGACCGCGTGGCCGCCAAGGTCTTCTCACTGCCGCTTGCTAAGGAAAGCGACCCCGTTGAGGTGGCTGAACCACTCGATGACAACAAGGATGGCCCGCTGACCTGTGCAATTCGAGGTCTCTACCGGGTAAAGACCGATACGGAACTGATTCAGGCATTGCAACCAATGTTGCGGTCGCTTGGCAAGCGCATCATTGACCGCGTCTATCTCCGCCGACGATAACACTTTCTCTTTCATCTGAGTCGAAATCCCAATCCAAGACAACTTGAATCCCAAGAATTATGCAAGAAATTGATTTT
>JAFXSU010000142.1 GCA_017525435.1 Victivallales bacterium | reverse complement strand
GGTAGGTTCTGTGTATGCAGTGCAAGGCATCGACCTGAACCGAGCGGCTGTGCTGATTGGTCCTGACTTGGTCGTCGGGCCTGATGGCGCATTGAAGGGGTCAATGGAAGGCTGCTGTGATGTCAACACCAAGTTCAAGAAAGAAGATTATGATAACAATCAGGCTTGGTGCGACAGGGAGTTTACTCTGTTCATTTTGAATTGCTACTACATTCTGCTCACAAGAGGAATTGATGCCGTGAGAGTTGGATTCTGGAAGGATGACGGCAATAAGTTGCTTCATTATATGAAAACAACACTCATTGATGAAACAACACCTGGGAGAGATGAATAGTGGATTCTATCGATGAGGTCATAGTTTGCACCCCAAAATCTGACTTTTGGGAAGCAGATAATGGGATTCTAACTGGATTCTAAAAACGGCTTATGCTCGATTCTTTGAAAGATAGAGAAGTTTGAGAATCGGCTGATGACACCACATCCATGGAAACCCTAACCGAAAAGCCCCTTCAAGGTGCAAAATGCAAAATACGTCTTCCTCAAAAAATTAGAGAATTGGAGCTTTCGGGCCTCCCCAAAGCCCGCAAATGCTCATTTCAGGCTCTCTATTTTATCTATTTTAGTCAAAACGTAGAAATCGCGTAGGCAAGTATAAAATCAAGGACTTACGCAGACAAAAAAAGAACCCATGACGCATGGTCGTCATGGGTTGCTTGAAAAACTTGGTGGAGCATATCGGGGTCGAACCGATGACCTCCTGCATGCCATGCAGGCGCTCTAGCCAACTGAGCTAATGCCCCATTGATTTAGGTAACGCGGCTTAATGTAATGGAGAAATATTGTTTTTCAAGCCCAGGGAGGTGATTTTTCGAGATTTTTTCTGAGTTGGAACCCCCATACTCCGGTTGAAAAGCAACTCATCGTCCTGACGGCGTAGAAAATTCTTGCAGAGAGGTTATATTTTAGAAAATTCTAAGACGAAAAAAGACACATCATGTCCATTAAAATTTCAGCCAAGACACGTTATGGGCTTCGAATCTTGTTGGATCTTGCAATACACGGCAACGGCACACAACGAGCCGTGAAGGACATTGCGCAGTCGCAGCAGATTTCGGAGAAATTCATCAGCCTGCTGGCAGTGAAGCTACATCGAGGAGGGCTTATCAAAACCGTCCGCGGCATGCGAGGGGGGCTGACCTTGGTGAAACAGCCCTCCAACATCCGCTTATTGGATGTCGTGGAACTGATGGAAGGACCGCTGAATATCCTGGACTGCCTGACCGCCTCGCCACAATGCGACCGCGTCGCTCAGTGTACCGTGCGTCAAATCTGGGATGGCATAAACCAGAAGTTCATTGATGCGCTAGCCGAGGTGAGTCTTCAGGATGTCATCGATGCCTCAACCAACGATGCAGCCATTCCGGGACAACCCGAATACTGCATCTGAGGCGCGGTTTTCCATTGCATCCTATTGGTCCACAATGTTCAACGGCATTCACCCTGCCATTCCCTTCCTAAGCACTGCTTGCAATTGCCTCGGAAGTTTCAGAAATTCCGCAAAAAAACTCTATGGAGATTTGAAAACCCCGCGAAAGCGATTACATTAAGTTCATTCACGAAACGATGATCCCATCGTCTAATGGTTAGGACAACAGGTTCTCATCCTGTAAATATGGGTTCGACTCCCGTTGGGATTGCCAATATTCAAGACGCCAGGCAAGTGCCTGGCGTTTTTTGTTTGTGAGCATGGCCCCCCATGCTTAGAGCATCTGTCACATGCTTATACTTTCATACTCAACGACTTCCATCTGCTTCCACCGGCAAAGCAGACGGCACAGAACAGCACAGTGCGCATTCCGTCGGCAAGATTCCGATGCTACGCAATTTACCAAATTCACAGATTCAACTCATTGCGAAGGACGCGGCTGGTGTGCGGACCTTCTTAACCGAGTCATGGTATTTTTCCTGAAATCCTTGCGGATTTGGGCTTCATCTCTTTTAAATATGAATATATTATATTTTCATGCCGGCGAACAACACCAAATACAGTCCGGAGGTCTTTAACCCAAAATCAGCTCTGCTGACTCAACTTAGGAAACGGGTGAGTTGGAAGAATTCTTGAAGTTTGACGGGGTGACCAAGCAGTTCGGTCACCTGAAGGCCGTAGACGATGTCACGCTGACCATCAACCGCGGCGAAATCTTTTCTATTCTGGGGCCCAGTGGCTGCGGAAAGACGACTCTGCTACGGATGTTGGCAGGATTCGAGGCGCCAGACACCGGCCGAATCCTGCTGGCAGGCGAGGACATTACCGACCAGGCACCCAACGTGCGCAAAATCAACACGGTCTTCCAGACCTATGCGCTTTTCCCGCACATGACCGTCCGCGAGAATATCGCCTTTGGTTTAAAGTTGCGCAAACTGCCCAAGGCGACCATCGACCAGGAAGTGGACAAGATGCTGGCGATGATTCAGATGGAGGCACATGCGGACAAGAAGCCCGCGCAGCTCTCCGGCGGCCAGAAGCAACGATCCGCCATCGCCCGCGCACTGGTTCTCAAGCCCAGCGTCTTGCTGTTGGACGAGCCGCTGGCCGCGCTGGACCTCAAACTGCGCCAGCGCATGAGCCTGGAACTTTCGCTGATCCACGACGAGGTCGGCATCACCTTCGTCTATGTCACCCACGACCAGAACGAGGCGATGAGCATCTCCGACCATATCGCGGTGATGCAGAACGGCAAGATCGAGCAGGTCGGCACCCCTGCCGAGATCTACGAGGCTCCGAAATCCAGCTTCGTGGCAGCTTTCATCGGCGACACCAATTTCTTTGACGGAACCATCACATGCGTGCTGGACAGCGAATACTGCGAAGTGGAGGTGCCGGATCTCTCCAAGAAGCTGATCTGCTTCAACGACAAGAAACTGGTGCAGGGAGACAGCGTTCACCTCTCCATCCGCCCCGAAAAATTCTCCATCTCGCTGGATCGCCCGGCGGAGAATCCGCGCCAGAATGTCCTGCCCGCCAAGGTGGAGGACATCGTCTATCAGGGCGACCACACGCGCTATTGGGTCTCCATCGCGGAGGATTGGCGAGTCGCAGTCACGCGTCAGCACAACCGCTTCCTGCTTGACCAGCGTCGCATCACCTGGGGGGACCAGGTCTTCATCTCATGGCAGGCGGATGACAGCTTCATGCTTGAGCAATATCGTGAAAAGGACGAGGATCTGCTCCAGATGCCTCCGCAGAACGTCGGCGAGGAAGTCCCGGGTGCGGCAGTGACGGCTCCCGAACCTTCCGATACGTCTGTTGCGCCAGCGGACGGGCAGGCGACCGGCCAGGAGGAGGCTTCCCAGCAATGAAGCCCTCCACTCCGTTGCGCCAACGCATGCTCGGTGAGTTCGCCATCACCCTGCCATCGATGATTTGGCTCTGCATCTATTTCGTCCTGCCCACCCTGATCATCTTTGCCATCGCCTTCCGCAGCAAGGGTGCCTATGGCGGAATCGGGGACACCTGGACTTTGAACACCCTGGCAGAATTGCGCAACCCCGACTATCCGGCCATCATCTGGCGGACCATCTGGATGAGCGTCATCTGCACGCTGGCCACCCTGGCCATCTCCGTTCCCGTGGCATACCACATTGCGCGGGTATCCCAATGGAAACGCGACATCCTGTTGCTTTTGACCATCATTCCCTTCTGGACCAACCTCCTGATCCGCATTTTCGCCTGGCGGCTTGTGCTCCATCCGCAGGGAATGCTCCGCAACTTACTGATTTCCTTGCATTTGATTGACCCAAGCACGGTCTTTTTAGGGAACCCCATTGCAGTGCTGGTGGTGATGATCTACACCGAATTGCCTTTCGCCATCCTGCCCATCTACGCCGCCGCCGAGAAGTTCGACTTCACGCTCTTTGAGGCCGCGATGGACCTGGGGGCCGGCCGACTCTACGCCTTCTTCCACGTCTTCCTTCCGGGCATCCGCGAGGGGCTGATGTCTGCGTGCCTGATGATCTTCATTCCGCTCATCGGATCATACGTGATTCCGGACCTGGTGGGCGGCAAAGACTCCCAGATGATCGGCAACGTCATTGTCCGCCTGGCGTTGGAGCAGAGAAACCTACCTGCCGCCGCCGCGATGTCCACGGTGATGTTCCTCATCATGTCGCTCCCGCTGTTGTACTATTTGAAGTACACCACCGCCCAGCATGCGAAGGAGGTGGCCAAATGACACGACGCAGCATCTTCCCCGCCATCGTTACCTGGCTGGTACTCTTCTTCTTCTATGTGCCCATCATCCTTCTGGTGGTCAACTCCTTCAACCTGAATTCCTACGGCACAGCCTGGAAGGGCTTCACGCTGAAGTGGTACACCCAGCTCTTCGTCAGCGACGAGGGGCGGGCCATCTGGCGTTCGCTCTACATTACGGTCGTGGTCGGGGCGCTGGCGACGCTTGGCTCCACCATCCTGGGCACCTGCGCGGCCTTTGCGCTCCACCGCTACAAGAGCACCCTTCAGAACATCCACTACACGCTCATCTACACTCCGCTGGTCCTGCCGGAGATTCTCATCGGTATCAGCCTGCTCATCTTCTTCGCGAGCATCCACATGCCCTTGGGGATGACCTCCATCGTGCTGGCGCACATCACCTTCTGCGTCAGCTATGTCACTCTGGCGGTCCTCTCGCGTCTCCAAGACTTCGACATGTCCGTGCTTGAAGCCGCGCGCGACCTGGGAGCCAGCAACTGGACTACCACCTGGAAGGTGCTGGTGCCCATCATCCTCCCCGGCATCCTCGCGGGCGCCCTCCTGGCCTTCACCCTTTCCATCGACGACTTTGTGATCACCTTCCTGGTCAACGGTCCGGGTTCCACCACCCTGCCCATTCAGATTCAGGGCATGATCAAGCGCGGTCGGTCGATGCCGCTCATCAACTCCATCTCCTCCATCCTACTGGCCATCACCTTCTTGGCTCTGCTGGGCAGCAAGCTTCTGATGAAGACGCGCCCCAAGAAGTGACCTTTGCCGGAAGCCACCTGAACCTTACGATACTTACCGCCATGGCAGACAACAACCAGCAACGTTCCTCGACATCGCTGTTCGGGCAGTCCACGAATGCCACCTCGCAGTCCGTTCAAGAAATCATGCGCGAACGCCAGGAGGCCAGCCGTGCCCGGCGCAAGTGGCTTTTCTCGTGGCTGTTGCCATTGGTCATCGTGATTGTTCTTGGCAGCGCGGGAACCGCCGGATTGCTAAAGTGGATGGAATTCAAGAAAGAGCGGGATGACAAGGCACGAGCCGCTATCGCCGCCAAAGACCCGATGCGCGGTGTCACGGTTTTCGGCAACGAGGATGCGGCTCTGAAACTGGAGTTCCACACGGAGGACATGGTCATCGCACCGCAAGAGGTTCTGACAGTGCTTCACCGCGCCGTCGGAATCAAGCCGTTCAAGGTCCGTCTCGATACCGTCAATCTCCAACTCAGGGAAAGTGACGAAGATACGCCGCAATCCAAGACTCAGGTGTTCATCAACGGAAAATCGGAGGTCGAGTATCTGGACGAGAAGGGCGAACGGCAGACCGTCAAGCTGGAGTACCCCAAAATGACGCTTCAGCAACTCATCAGCGCCATCACCCTTGCCTATAACGACACCTATGGGGATGACGATCCGGAGCATCCGTTCTACATCAACCTGCCGCCGGCGGCTCCGAAACTTTCCCGCAAGATCGAGGAGGAAATCGATCTCAATGTCGGCAAGCTGAATCCAAAAAATTAATACCAACTCATTTATAGCAAGCTAATTAGTTAATTAGCAAGTTCTTTACACGCAGATTTTGCTTCATCGATATCACTTGCCTTGTCATTAGGGGAAACCGATTTATTCTTTGGCGACCAATCGCCCTTGCAGCAGGCGGGGCGTTTTGGCGGTCCAGCCTACGAGTCGCGGCCAGAGCAGTTTGCGATGGCCCACCGCGTGGCTCATGCGCTGGACTACGCGGAACAGGTTTGCATTGAGGCACCAACGGGCATCGGGAAGACCTTCGCCTATCTGGTACCGGCAATCTATCACGCCCAGAGCACCGGCAAGCCGGTACTGGTGAGCACCCACACCATCAATCTTCAGGAGCAAATCCTGCGGAAGGACATTCCACTGCTGGCCAAGCTGCTCGGCCGTCCCCTGAAATGCCGAATCGCCAAAGGGCGTTCCAACTATCTCTGCAAATCTCGCCTGGACCAGCTGGTCCGTCAGTCCACCCTCCCCTTGCCCGGTTCGTGGCTGGCCGCCCTGCTCAAGTGGTCCGGGACCACTGCCACTGGCGACCGCGAAGAGTTCTCCCAGGCCGCCGACAACCAGGGTTTCTGGAGCGAAGTCGCCTGTGACAGCCTCAATTGCATGGGAAAACTCTGCCCCCATTACCGCAAGGACTGCTATCATGCCCTGGCACGACGCGCGTTGGCCGAAGCCGAAATCATCGTCGCCAACCACGCATTCCTCTTCACGGTGCTGGGTCATGCGGACGGCGAGACCTCTGCCCTCCCCGAATTTTCCGCGCTGATTTTGGACGAAGGGCATACCATTCCGGACATCGCGGCCGCCCAGCTGGGGAGCCACCCCGGCACCTGGGAACTGCGCCGGCTGCTGTCGCATCTGGCTCACGAGAACCGCCGCGGAGGAATTCTAGAACCGCCGGACTCCGCCGACGCGCGTGAACGCATCAATTCCCTGCTGACGGGATTGACTGCCTTGCAGCCCAAGCTGGTCGAGCAGATTCGCCAGCTTGCCCCGCAGGGCGGCAGTCTTCTGCGTCTCCACGAGCCTTCCCCGCAGAATGACGGCTTCTCCGAGCCGTTGAACCAACTTGCAGGTGCATTGTGGCGTCTCGCCCAGAGTTGTGATTTGACTCATCCAGAGCGCGCCGCCGCCCTTCAGAGCGCCTCCACCGAAATTCGTGAGTTCGCCGACCAAATCCAGCACTTCTTCCAGATGGCCGACCCCAGGCAGGCATATTGGTTCGAACTGCGCGGTCGCCACGAAAGCGAAGTCTCCTTCGAGGCAGTCCCTGTCGATCCCGCGCCGCAGCTACGGCAAATCCTTCTTCCGCCACGGGAAGAAGGCGAAACACCGCTACCGCTGATCATCACCAGCGCCACGCTCACCGTGAATGGCTCGATGGACTTCTTCCTCAATCGCATCGGCCTGCCTGAAGCGCAAACACTGGTCCTGAGTTCACCGTTCGACTTTGAACGCCAAGTCACCCTATATCTTCCGCCGATGCCTTCGCCACAGGATCCACGCTACGAGGACGCCTTGGAGCAGGCTCTACGGCACTACCTGGAACTCACCCAGGGCCGCGCCTTTGTCCTCTTCACCAGCCACTATCAGCTTCGGCGGATGGCAGAACGCCTCCGGGAGTTCTTCGCCAGCGGAAACTATCGTCTTCTCCTCCAGGGAGATTCGCTTTCCCCGCGGCAGATGCTTCAGGAATTTCGCACCGCCGAACGCGCAGTCATCTTCGGAACCGACAGTTTCTGGACAGGCGTGGATGTCCCCGGCGACGCACTTTCCAATGTCATCATCACCCACCTGCCCTTTGCGCAGATCGGCCACCCCGTCCAGCAGGCACGGGAAGAGAAGTGCCGCGCTCAGGGCGGCCGGCCTTTCTTCGACTATCTGCTGCCGGAAGCGGTTCTCAAATTCCGCCAGGGCTTCGGCAGACTCATCCGAAACCGTCAGGACACGGGCATCATCGTCCTCCTCGATGGACGGCTTCGGCAGAAATCATACGGCAAAATCTTCCTGAACTCCATCCCGACCTGCCGGGACGGATTATTGTACCCGATGGACGAAACCTGAGGTCCAAACCGAAACACGGAGTTTGCTCCTTAGACTTGACAATCAAACCATTAGCCTCTAACCTTCAACTTGCAGAAGATGCCAAAACTGTACACCTATAATCAATTGGTCGAGACCCTGGAGCTGACTTCGCCATTGCTGATGCTGGACGAAGCGATGGTCGCCGACGACTGCCTCACCGGCAAGGCCAGCAAGCTGATGTCCATCAACGAGCCGGTCTTCCAGGGGCATTTCCCTGGGCAGCCCGTCACGCCCGGCGTCCTGCAAGTCGCGGCAATGGCTCAACTTTCCAATCTGATTTTTCGCCTGACGGTGCCAGTGATTGCCGGCACCCGCATCGTCTTGCGCCAGATCCGCCGTCTGAAATTCCGCAAGCCGGTGTTGCCTGGCATGGCGATGTTGCTGGAGAGCAAACTGCTGGAACGCCGCGCCAACCATGAAGCGGACTTTCAGGTCACTTGCACCACTGCGGACGGTCTGGCCTCCAGCGGAACCATCACCCTCGCACGCATCACGCCAGTCTCCCATGACGCCGTGCCTATGGACGCTCGGCCGGCTTCGCCATTCGCAGAGGAACTGGCCGCCGGACAACAATTCAATGCTTCTGAACTGATGAAGTACCTGCCGCATCGTCCGCCTTTCCTGCTCATCGACCACGCCATCGACATCGGCTCGGCTGGCTCCCGTTTCTGCGGTTACAAGAACATCACCGGAAACGATGCCTACCTGAATGGCGACAAGGCGTTCTGCTATCCTTCTGAGCTGCTCCTGGAATCTGGTGCACAACTTGGTTGCGCACATATACTTGCACAACCAGAAAACGCAGGGAAGCTCGGCATCTTCCTCTGCATCGACGAGGCGCACTTCTACGACCAGGCACGCCCGGGCGACCGCCTTGTTATCTGCGGAAACAGTGACATATCCGGCCACGCCGGCATCGCCAATGGCGAATTCTGGGTGGACGATCGGAAAATCGCCGAATGCACCCTGAAATTCGTGGTGCTTTCCTCCATTGGATAACCGCTGATTGCGAAATGCAACGCCACCCACTCCAACTGCTCTGGTGCGTGCTGACCTTGGCTGCCATGGCGCTTTTGTCTGGCTGTTGCCATGGGCTGTCCCCGCATCGCCTCACTCTTCCTGCGCCGACACGGCATCCGCCGGTTTCACCAATCCCGGCGGCGCTCCGCGACTCGTTTCCCCCTGAACTGGAGAACTACTTTAACGACTGGAAGACCTGGAGCGACGCCGCGCCGGCCAGCACTCCCAATCCGTCGGTCGCAACCGCCCTCCCGCCAAGCAGTTCTGCACTTGGTTTCGCAACGGAGAACTACACCAAAACCTTCCCGGCACTGTTGCAATGCATGGCTCGCGACGGCCTTTCGGAAAAACTGCGCAACTACTTGGAACTCTTGGCACTGACTCATCAACAGCAAGCCATCCTCAGCGAGACCTATCATGCCGTGGACGAGTTGCAACATGCCAAGAAAGAGGCGCTGCCCAGACTTTTGTCGTCAGCCAAGCAACTTCAGCGGTTTCAAGAAAAATACCAGAAAATCTTAAAGGATCCCAACGCAGCCGCTGTCAATGTCGAATTGACACCTTGGCTAGAACTCTGGCAGAATCGCGATCCAATTGGCGTTCTGCCGAGCCTTTGGCAAATCTCCCCGAATCCAAGCTCACCCGCACCAAGCAGCGATGTCCATACCGCAGTGCGCTTTAGTGCGCTGTATGACGAACGGCCAGTCGTTGCCCAATTGCCCGAGGCATTGAAAAAGCACCGTTGCCTGTGGTTGCGCCAAGAATTTGCCACGCCAGTGGTAGCCAGCGGTCGTTGTGCTTTCCTGATTCTGCCCGAACTGCCCCGTTCCACCCAAATACTTCTGAACGGAACACCACTCGCGCAGAAACTTTCCGGCAAGCCGATGCTCATACCCCTTACTGCGGAGATACTTGGTGACCACCCGACACAATGTCTGGAACTCTGCCTCCCCACCAAATTGCTCGGCGAGGCACTCCTCCCCATCTGCCTGGCCGCCGGTCCTCTATGAATGCGTTTATGCTTTTGTGCAACGAGTTCCGCCTGCGGTCATACGGTGCAGAACAGAAGCGGACGACATCCGAGGTTTCCCGTAAACTTTGGAATTCCTTTCCTCTCAGGAAACAGAACAATTGCTAATCGTGAATTGCCATTCGCTGGATTAGATTTTTCTTGATGGGCGATATTTTTACCACTTTTTGTCTGGCAAAATCGCCACGAGGGATTACATTAAGATTGTTTCCGTTTCATCGGCAACGCCGACTGCAACCATCCATTTTCAATTGGCCCACAAGGGGGTGAATAACATGCCAGAAGTCAAGGTTCGCAAAAATGACCCAATCGAGCGTGCTTTGCGTCATCTTCGCAAAAAGATGGACAAGGAGAATACGCTGGATGAACTTCGTAGCCGCGAATGCTACATCCCGCCGTGCGAGGCTCGTCGTCGCGCCGCTGGTATCATCCGCTAAGACATTCCTGCAATGCCTGACAGAAGAGCGAACAGGTTCAAAAATCTGTTCGCTTTTTCTGTGTATATACCTTATTATAAACAACTTAGGACTTTTTTCAGCCAATGTCATTGCCTTTTGACAACGAACGATATCTGACTGCGCAGACCGAGCAGATTCTCAAGCGTGTAAATGCAGGTCAGGGGCGACTTTTTCTGGAATTCGGCGGCAAGCTCATCGGGGACTTCCATGCCGCGCGAATCCTTCCGGGCTTCGATCCGGATGTCAAGTTGCACCTGCTGGAAAAGCTTGCCTCGCAAGCGGATATCCTCATTTGCATCAACGCCGACGACATCGAGCACCAGCGCGTGCGTGCGGATTTCGGCATCACCTACGACAACGCCTCGTTGAAGTTGATTGACGACCTTCGGGCCCACGGCATTGACGTTACCGCCGTGATTGTGAACCGTTTCCATGGACAGGCCTCGGTGAAGGCGTACCAGGACCGCCTTGCCCGCCATGGCATCAAGGTGTATCTCTGGGGTGACATCGCAGGGTATCCGAACAACATCGAGCATGTGGTCAGTCCAGAAGGCTTTGGTGCGCAAGAATATGTTCCCGTTACCAAGCCGCTGGTGGTAGTGACCGCGCCGGGGCCGAACTCCGGCAAGATGAACGTCTGCCTTACCGAGATGTACCACGAGGCAAAGCGCAATGGCGCCGCCCGCTATGCAAAATTCGAGACCTTCCCCGTCTGGAACCTCCCCCTGAGCCACCCCGTCAACATCGCCTACGAGTCCGCCACGGCAGACTTGATGGACAACAATGCGATGGACAACTTCCACTATGACGCCTACGGCATCGCGGCGGTCAACTACAACCGCGACTTGCAGGCCTTCCCGCTTCTGCGGACGCTGATCACCAAGATCACCGGCTCCACCGAAGGCTACCAGTCCCCTACCGACATGGGCGTGAACTGTGTGGCGCAAGGCATCGTGGATGACGAGAAGGTCCGCGAGGCTGCCAACCAGGAGATCATCCGACGCTACTTCCAATACAATGCGGACTTCCACCTGGGACGCGCCACTGAGCAGACCGTCGCCCGTGCCGAGGAACTCATCCACAAGGCAGGCCTGGAGACCACGGACCGCAAGGTGGTCGCCGCCGCCCGTGAGGCCGCCCAGCGCTGCGAAGAGGCACACGGCGGAGACCATGGCGTGTGCTGCGGCGCCGCCATCCAGCTGCCCGACGGCTCCATCGTGACCGGAAAGAACTCCAGCCTGATGCACTCCACCGCCTCGATGATTCTCAACGCCGCAAAGAAACTCGCCGGCATCCCGGACGACCGACACTTGCTGCCCGAGGACATCATGAACTCCGTCGCCGTCTTCAAAAACGACTTGGGGACCAACGAGCGCGTGAGCCTGAACCTCTCCGAGGCACTCATTGTCCTCATCGTCTCCGCCGCACGCGACTCCGCCGCCAAATGGGCGCTTGAAGCACTGCCACGACTGAAGCGCTGCGATGTGCACCTCTCGCATCTTCCCGGTTCCGGCGATGCCGCCGGGCTTCGCCGCCTCGGCATCTCCTTCACCTACGACCCGCTTCAGCCGACCAAGAAGCTCTTCCCGTAATTTAATAACCAAATAACATACTGAATACAAATCAATTATGTTTAATAAAATAGCCAAAATCGCGGTCATGACCTGCCTCTGCGCCTTCACGCTTGTCGCCACGGAATACAAGTGGGACAACAGCCCGAAGGATTCTGCCGTCCTCAAGGAGAAGGTCACCGTCGCCTCCAAAGAGTTCAACTGGGCAATCCGGAAGATTGCCTCCAGCCGTCTCACCAAGGCAACCGCACCCTATCAGACCATCGAACTGACCATCGACGGAGACCGCGTTGCCTTCAGCCGTAACGGCAAGAACCGCGTCGAGACCACCTTTGGTGCCACACCGACCAAATGGTTCGAGGATACCAAGGTAACCTTTGAAAAACTTGCGGACGGACAGGTTAAGCAGAATTTTCTCGCCGAGGACGGCCGCCGAGAGTTCCTCTACAAATTCGAGGAGGACGGCTCTCTTGCCGTCACCATCAGCCTCTTCTCCGAAAAACTCAAGGCACCCATTGTCTATCAATTGAAATATCTGCCGGTGAAGAAATAACTTCATTTTTCGGCTAGCGCAGGGCAAAAATGGGATAAAAGAGTTAGTATAGGGAATTCCTAATTGCTAATTCCTCGCCCGACGGAGCGGGCGGTTGCAAAACCATTCCTAATTCCCTTGGGCGGCCGTAGGAGCCATGCTCCGAAGGCCCCTCGTTCCTAATTCCCTTGGGCGGCCGTAGGAGCCATGCTCCGAAGGCCCCGCATTCGATAGATTTCCCCTGGTTTGGCGACTTGCGTTGCCAGCCGGGGGTATTTTATGCGCATATATTCCGTGAAGAGCCACGGATCCGCCTGGTTGTTGGCGAACATATCGTAGTGTGCAGGAACGGTGAGTCGTGGCTCCAGCAGTCCCGCCAGATCGGCGGCCTCCTGGTAAGTCATGCAGCCGATGCAGTCATGGGTGAGCCGCCAGGCATCCCGACCATTGATGGGCAGCAGTGCCAAGTCCAACTTCCATTGGCTGAGAATTTTCACTTGTTCTTCATAGCGACAGCAGTCACCGCTGTGATAGACGGTCAGGCCATTGCCCTCGAAAATATATCCCAAATATGGATATAGACCAGTCTTGGGATTATAGTCAAGAAATTCATGGGCGGCGGGAACGGCAGTAATCTTGACCTCGCCGATGGTCACGCTCTCCCCCGCATTGAGCCCCACTTGCCGTCGCCCTGCCGCCCCCTTGAGTGGCGGATTTGCACGGCGCACGGCCTCCGGCAAAACAAATTTCGCCTTCGGCGAGGTCTTCGCCAAGATTGGCCACACGGGACGGTCGATGTGGTCGCCGTGGTCGTGTGTCCCGCAGATCACATCTGCATTCGTGATTTCCTCCGCCGAAACAGGCGAGGGATACAGCCGAGCAGGATGCGCCGACAAAAATGGATCCACGTAGATGACCATGGTGCCCAGTTTCAGAATAAAACTATGCTGGCACAGACGGCAGAAAGCGCCCTCGCCAGGCTTCAGGCGCAAATTGGAAAACTCTTTAACAATTTTATTCATCGAAAATTAAGTGGTTTTTCCAGACTTACTGCATGAGTTTTCCGGCGTCCACAACCAGATTCTGGCCGGTGATGGCACGTGCGGCATGGGAGAGCAGGAACATCGCCGGACCGACGATGTCTTCGGCTTGCAGCAAAAATAGCAATGCCTGGTCGCGAAGGAGGTCCTTTTTATCCTGCTCGGTCACATAGAGATCGAGTTGCTTCTGCGTCATCACCCAGCCAGGCGAGAGCATGTTTACGCGAATGCCATCCGGACCGAGTTCGCGCGCCAGCGCACGGGTAAAACCGAGCAGACCGGATTTTGCGGCGCTGTAGAGCGTGAAAGGCGCCAGACCGAGCATCCAGTTCGTTGTGCCGAAGTTCAGGATCGCCCTGCCCTTTCCAGCCCGAAGACCATCCAGCGCCGCATGGCAGACGCGGAATGCGGCCTTGAGGTCGGTCGCCACGAACTGGTCGAAGAGTTCCGGCGTAGCCTCCTCAAACGGCACGCGGCTGTCCGTCGCCACGCCATTGACCACGTAGTCAATCGCGCCATTGCAGGCAATTGCCTCGGCAATCAGCGCCTCGGCCGCGCCCGGTTCCGTGATATCGCAGCGGATGTAGTGCCCCAGCGTTCCGCAACCGGCGAGCGTCTCGTCCGCTGTAGGACGTCGCCCGCAGAAAAAGACCTCGCAGCCCGCCTGCGCCAAGTGGATCGCCAACGTCTGGCCAATCCCGCTGGAGCCGCCGGTCAGCACCGCGACCTTGCCTTGAAACTCGGAAGCACCATTCATTTTAACAACCACCCAAATTGCTAATTGCTAATTGC
>JAFXSU010000141.1 GCA_017525435.1 Victivallales bacterium | reverse complement strand
TTTGGGACGTTTGGGACGTTTGGGACGTTTGGGACGTTTGGGACGTTTGGGACGTTTGGGACGTTTGGGACGTTTGGGACGTTTGGGACGTTTGGGACGTTTGGGACGTTTGGGACGTTTGGGACATTTGGGATTCAAACCACCTTCAATTTGTTTCATCTTCCCAGGTGTCTCAAGGTAGATAGACTATTAGAGAGTTTTGAGGCTTTTTTGTGGATATGAGGCTGTCTTCCGCTTTGAGAAGAGTGTCTTCGGACAATGAAATCCACTGGTTGCCAATGGATTCACGCGAAGATTTTTGAATTGTTTTTGCACGACATGTGGCAAAAACTCCCAAAGTCGATAAATTATTGTCAAGGAACGGAAAAGTAGTCTTGTCATCTGGTGTGGATTGCCACACTTGCGTTCCCTTCCCCCTCCGAGTCCCTCGACTCTGAGATCCGCAATCCGCGATCCGAGTCCCTCAGGCGGTGCGTTTTTGCCGCGTTTGTTGATTTTTTGGAAGCGTTGCTTATTTCATTCAAAGAGGAGATTGTCATGCCCAATTACTACTGCAAGTACTGCGGACAGCGTTTTTCCAGCCTTGCCATGTTGGAAACCAACCACTGTATCCGTCATCCGGAGGGACCTCAAAATCACCACGAACTCTACGAGAAAGGGGAACAGACCCACTATGTCTGCAAATATTGCGGTCAGAAATATTTCAGCATTGCGGATATGACCGCAAACCGTTGTCCGCACCATCCGAATGGCCGTGGCCAAGGGCGACATGCGCCTGAAGAATAAGCGTTGACTCCTATGTGAGTGGCTAATGGCGTGGCAATTATAAACTTGCCTTGCCGATTTCGCTTGGGTGTCTGAAAAGCACTACAGCGGATATCAATTCTTGTCTATCAGCAAAGGCAGATAATGATGCCAGAACGCCGCGATCCAAAGAATGGCGTTGGCGACGCAGACGCAGAATACGGCGGCGGAACCGCAGTCTTTTGCCTTCTTTGCCAATGGGTGGATTTCCGGTGATACCAGATCCACAACCGCTTCAATGGCAGTGTTGAGTATCTCGGTGGTCGGCAAGGCAATCCAGGCGATGGTCATCGCCACGCGCCAACCAAAACCCAAGCTTGGCAACAGCCATGCCAAGGGCAGGAAGATGATTCCGACCAGCAATTCGTGGCGGAATGCGGTTTCGCTGAGCATGGCGCGTAATCCCGCCATGGAGAAGCGCGTGGCATCGATTAGATGGTAGAAGCCTGTTCGGGACATGGAAACTATGGATGATAGGACTTCTTGGGATTATGATTCAATATAGTCTCTTGATCCGAAACTGCCTCAAGCAACTCGTTAATTCAACCGGGCATTCGTTTCCAGCGGGGCGATTTGGCGACGATTCAGGGAGATGGAATAGAAGCCAAGTTGCAGGACATTGCCCGAACGCGTCTGGGCCAGGGCGGCGGCGAGTTCCTGGATGCTGGTGATGTCTTGATGATTGATTTGCACAATGATGTCACCGCGCTTGATGATTTCATGCCATTGGGCACCCTGGTTGGAGAAAGCCGGGTCGGAGACGACCTCGCGAACCAGCACGCCCTCCAGGTCGCTGGGGATGCCCATTGCCTTTCGCACGGCGGGGGTGAGTTCTTGAAGGCGCAAGCCCAGTCGTGTCTCGATGAGCAGTGATTCGGGCATGGTGACGGGCTGCACGGCATGATCCTGCCCATCGGTGGTTGTAAAGGTAATCGGCTGGGTGGTGTCAAGCGTCCACAGGATTCGCCCGAAGTCGATGGGGCGATGGACAGGAGTGCCGTTGACGGCTTTGATTACGGTTCCTGCCTGGAAGCCTGCGTTTGCCAATGGACTGTCGGCAGTGATTTCGGGAAGTGTCACGCCTTCGGTGGTGAAGGAGGTCATCGGTCCACCTAAACCGATATATCGGTCGGAGAAATGCGCAGGAGTGAGCCAGTAGGAGAGGAAACGTTCAATGCGGGCCAGGGGGATGGCAAAGCCGATGCCCTGGGCGTCTGCCTTGATGGCAAGGTTAATGCCAATGAGCTGACCATCTAGGTTGATGAGTGGTCCGCCGGAGTTGCCGGGGTTGATGGCGGCGTCAATCTGGATGATGTCATCGAAGGCGACATCGCCCTCCTCGAACGAACGGTCGAAGGCGGAGATGACACCCCGGGAGACGGAGTGTTCCAGACCGAACGGATTGCCGATGGCGATGACGGACTCGCCGAGCATGAGGTCATTGGCATGCGCGAAGTCGGCATAGGCGAGCGGATGACCGTCGTAGTCGCCGGCGAGTTGAAGCAAACAGAGGTCATTGAGGGTGTCAAAGCCGACGATTTGTGCGGGGTAGGCCGTTCCGTCCCAGAGCCTTACCTCAATCTGCGGTGCGCGGCGAACGACATGTTCGTTGGTCAGGATGAGGCCATGAGGATCCACAATGACACCGGAGCCGATGGGCGAGTATTGGGTGGTGGTGCGGAAACTGCGGCGCTGGCTGAAAAATTCCATGAAGAAAGGCGCGAAGGGGTCGTTGACCTGGATGATTTGTTCGTTCGTGCCGATGTTCACGACCCAGGGAAGTGCTTTTTTGACTGCCAGAACCTCGGGAGTCAGTCGGGCGGCGGACGGCGGGGGCAGGGCAGGAATGTCCGTGTCTTGGGCAAAAGTGGGTAGAAAAGCCCCGAAAATCATTGACAATATTGTGATTTTCAGGAATTTGTAAGAATTTGTCTGTAACATGTCCGTGAACAATGATATTAAGGAGTGGTGACGGAAGGAAGACCTTCCGGGAAAATGAGTCAAATCTTGGTTCTGGGGATAAGACCGCTGCCGTTTCGCGAAGGTTCCCGGAAGTGGAGGTATTTTGTCATGGAAAAGTGTCCGTTCTCTGAGCGTCTTCTACAGATTATCTGGAATGAACGACTGATAATGCCACAGTCGAAATGTACAGACGGACGGGGTGTCCACGCATTGTCGGTGGGACTATGGAACCGCTTGGCCGGACCTGACTTCCATGATGCGGCCGTGGTGATCGGGGGTGAACTGCGCCGAGGCGACGTGGAGGTCCACCGATATGCCTCGGAGTGGTTTTCCCATGGACATAGCCAGGATAGGCGTTATGAGAATACTGTGCTGCATGTGGTTTGGCAGGATGATGGAGGCCCGCCCATTCCCACATTGGAACTCAGGTCGCAGCTCCAGCCTAGCTGGGGACGGCTTTTCCAGGAGGTGGAGACCGCCTTCTATCCATACGCCCGTGAAGTTCCACCTGGGGCCTGTGCCATGCGTTGGGCACTTACTGAGGATGCGCATCTACGCGAGATTCTTGCTTCTGCTGGTGTCTCGCGGATGTTGAGACGTGGTCAGCGACTACTACAGCTGGCCGCACGGGTTGGCGGGGATCAGGCAATCTACGAACAGGTATTCGAAGGGCTGGGCTATGCCGCAAATCGTGAACCTTTTCGTCAACTTGCCCAGATTTTACCACTGGAAGGACTGGATGACTCAGCCGAAATATCCCAGTTGCTGGCACTTTTCTTTGGAACGGCCGGATTATTGCCGGACACAACGCAAGTGAAGATTTTGCCGGAAATGGCGGATTTTGTCGCCATGGCCTGGCGAGAGTGGTGGCTGAGTGGACGGACGGCGGTGGGGCTGACGTGGAACCTGTCGGGAAGCCGACCGCTCAATAGCGTGGAACGCCGTCTGGCAGGCGGTGTGGCGTGGCTGATGCATTGTGGCAAGAAACCTGTGCAATGGCTCCAGGGCTGTGTGACGCGGGCAGACGGGGTGCCGCGCCGACTGCTCCGAGAGTTTCTTGCTCCGCTTCGATTGGCGGGCCCCTGGGAAGGTGTTCGTGATTTTGAGAACCGCCTGCCCAGGCCTGTTGCCTTGCTGGGGCGGGAACGCTTGACCGATTTGGCGTTGAATACCTTCCTTCCCTATTTGGCTGCTCAGGCGGAAGTTGAGAACAATACAGACACCTTGACTCTGGTGCGTTCCGCCTGGGAGATGCTTCCCCGTGGACAAGAGAATCATCTGCTCAAGGATGCGGTCCGACGTTTTCTCTCACCGCCTTCGCGGGCACATGAAGTTCTTCGAACTGCCTCTCAGCAACAAGGGATGATGGATATCTTCCAGAATTTCTGCCTGGCGCTTGACCACGCCTGCCTCGAATGTCCCTTTATTGTTCGAGATGTCTAAGACCATTTGCACTTCTACAAATTCTACGGGAGCTGCCGATTCCATATCCCTGTTGCTTGAAACCCCTGTTTGGCTAGGTATCCTCACAGGGAATATAGCTTTTGGCATTTATATCCTTTACTTGGTGAACTGAATCCGTGAATTTTACCCTGTGCTGGCGGGGCACCAGCACAACGCATTTTCTGTCGGCGCGGGCGCCGGCAGTACGTCCACCCACAATTCACGGATTCAGGCCACAAAGCAAAAAGTTCGACTAGGTGCCGTCTTGGAGAACAAAGCGTTTAGCATTTGATTTCATGTTCTTCTGGCCATTGGCATTTTAGGTCAGTGCTTCCCCAGGGAACATCTTTTTTCGGAGGTTTGAGGCGTGAATGTGGAGAATGTGCCTTTAACCATATCTTAATCTTTGTCCAAGTGGAAATGGGAGCTTCAAGTGCAAAATGCCAAAAGCGGTCGGCGTATGGGTGATGGGTGGTTTTCCAGAAAAGCCATGGTTTGTGGTGTCCGGTAAAATGAACGGCTCCTGGATTTTGAATGGCTTCGCGTGTTTCTTCGATTGTGTAGGTTCCTGGTAGCGGAAGATTTCGGTAGATTGAATTGATGAGGTTCCAGCGTTGCGGAAGGCGCTCATAATTATTCCAAAACAGCATATTTAGCAATGTTTGGTCAATCATTCCAATTTTGCCGTGTTTTTTTGCCAGTTGCTGACAGCGTGCAAATGCGTTTGCCTTCCTCATGACATTCAAATCCAAAACCATTAGACCGTCATTGAAATAGACCGCCTCTTCCGGCAGATCATGCTCTGGTCCTCTGGGCACACGCTGCCCCGCACGGTCAGGAGCAGCCCCTAATGCATGCCCATGCAGGTCAATGGAAGCCAGTTTGGCGATATCATCCAGAAAGATGATGTCACTGTCGGAATACACAATTTTCTCGACGTCGGGCAGCAAGACGGGTAGTGCCAAGCGATAGACCAATGGCGAAATACGCCCATCCGGCAATGATGGAAAAGCTTGGAACATTTCCCTTGGCATTTTCAAGGGGAATACTTGAAATCCGCATGTGTTCCCCAGTTTCCCAAAGCGTGCGATGGTTTGTTCCGACAGGTTTTCATGCATTAAATGAAGATGAATCGGTGCTTCAGAATGAAAAGCTGCGATGGAAGTCAGCGTGATGAGGGCAAAATCCACATAATTCTCATCAGTTCCTAATGCCAAATGAATGGGTGGGGTATTTATCATTGGGAGGATTCCTGCGTAGTGGGCATCTTGGGGAAGCCGGTCGTCACTATCTACTACGTTAGTGTGGCAAACTTCACTAAGTGCTCTGTAACAGTTGAAAATCTACAAAAATAGCCCATTGCCGGGCATCTTCCGGCGCTCGCTCGGTCACATACGCAGTATGCTCCCTCGCCTCCCATCCAGAATCTGCTCCGGCACTGACCTTTTTTGTTCGGTTTCATCTGTTACAGACCACTAGATTATTCCACCGTGGTTGCAGGGAGGAATGCGTGGATGAACTCTGCAAGGCGGCGATGGCTTTCCTCGGATTCGTCATCGGCCGGGGTGCCTACTAGGAATGCTGTCCAGCCATCGTTGGCACGATAGGCGGCGCGGAATACAAGGAAGTTGGCAGTGGACTTTTGAGGCGTGGAATACCATTGCCAGAACAACTGCCTCTCTCCTTGCCTTTCGGCCAGGATTTCCTGAATCTCCCAGGTTTGCCCCGGAAGGTCGTCAGGACTCCAGCGGACATTGCGCTCGGTGAGGATCCGGTACCCGCTGGCCCGCAGACAGAAGGCAACGGAATGCACTTGGTGAATGTTGTCGATGTCGCCAACGGACAGGACATGGACGGGAGTACCGTCGGAGTTGGCAAACAGGAAACGCTGGATTGTGCTTCTGCCGTAGAATTGCTCATCCAGCGGGGTGGCTCCCACTGCGATTCCTCTGAAGTCGCCGGAGAGGAGCCGATTGAAGTCGGGGGTGAGTGGTGGCCCGAGGGCCACCGGCTGATTTGATACGAGATATCCTGCTGCAATGAGCACTGTCAGGCTCCAGAAGAGGGATGTTTCCGGAGCGGGAAGGGGCTTCCTGCGCCAATGGAGATGCATTGCCATTGCGGTCAGACCGACGGCTACGATAACTTTCAGGAACAGACCGTTTACAGGCAAGATGGTGGAAAGCAGGTAGCCGGTGTTGGGCAGGAACAACAGGAGCATTCCTGCCGCCGGAAGCAAGGCTGTGGCACTCTGCCACCCATATAGGCAGAACATCATCGACCAAGGCAGTAGAATACTGCCGAGGAGTGTCAAATAGTGGATGTGCCGAAGCCAGCCTCCCAGTACCAACAGCAGCCCGGCAAACAACGGCAGGAGGCGCCAGGCCGACCATGGGACTGGCTTTGATGCTTCGCGGCGGATTCTCGGGACGGCTGCGCAAGCTAGTATGCCAGTGGCCAGGAGGAAGCACCAGTTCCAATTTTCCGGCGATGCACTGCGCATTCCCTGGAGGCAGTAGGGAAGCTTCAGACAGAACGGGATCGCCGCAAGGAGCAATAGAATGGCCGGTCGCAAGCGCTTCATGGTTCGTCGGGAGTTGGCTGGTCTAACTTAAACAGGAATGAACTCAGCCAGATGAGCAGGGAGGTCGTGACCACGAAGAAGCACCCCAGCAAGAAATGGGGTCGCGGTGCGTAAACCCGTTCCCCGATGACACGGAAAAGCACGAAGGTGAGCAGGAGTCGCAGGGCGTTGCCAAGTGTCACCCACAGCACCAGCAGGGAACTCCAGCCCCATTTCTTCCAGGCGGCCGTCCGCAGTGGATGGGCGATGAGATATTCAAGCAGGACGAAGAGCCCCAGGAGGGAAATCCCGCTGCAAGCCTCCGTGATGGAGAGCGTTTGGTCGCCCCAGAAGAGGCTGGTGCCATCGAAGTGTACGTGAAAGGTGCAGAGGTTGAGCACTCCGACCGAAACTAGGGTCGAAAGCTGGCGCAGTGGATAACTGAACTCCAGCAGCAGGAGTTCATAGAGGGGCAGGATGAGAATCGCGAGCACTAACATTGGCAGGGACTTGATGACGACGGGGAGACCATCCTGCCGCAAGATGGCGGCGACGGCCAAAAATAGCAGTGAAGCGTTTTTGCAGAGCAACGGCGTCAGTTCTCGCTGACCGTCGGGGATACCATGCGAGAGGATGGTGGCCCCGACCATGGCGATGGCCGCAAATGCAAGAAAGAACCAGCTGGCGTGGCGGTGGTTCGGCGTGGCGTGTGAGGCAATTGGAAGCTTCATTAAATTCCAGGTCGCCAGCCCAAGCAATATCATCAGGAATGCGCCGTCCTCCAAATAGGGTTTGCACCAGAATAGGAACCCCGTAATGCCGAATAGACCTGTTGCAGTGAGAACGGCGAAGGTGGTGGGGCAGCTGGTGGCGTTGGCGCGGATTCCCTCCCAAGGCCGCCTGGGCTTGTCCTGCCCGGTCAGTTCACTTGGGGTTTGCATTGTCACTTTGGAGTTGGTCAATGAGGTCCAGGCACTCCTGTGCTCGGACATGATCGGGTTGCAGACGGAGGATTCGGGTGGCAATCGCTCGGCAGATGCTATAGCGCTTGGCGGACAGATTGCTTTCGAGGTTCTTTTCGAGGCTGGTCAGCAGCACATTGCGGAATGGCGGGATATCGGCAGAGTCAGGAATCAGGTCTGCTGCCTTCTGGAAGTCGCCGCTTTCCGCGCACCGCACCCCGTAAATACCTTGTGCCAATGGGGATTGCGGGAAGCGCCGATAGGCTTGTGCCGCATATTGCAGGGCGCGCGGCATGTCGCCGAGGGCGGCGTAGATTTCAGAGAGATTGATGTCAACGGTCGCGTTCTGCGTGAGATAGGGAGCGAGTGCTTCGTAGAGGGCGATGGCGCGCGAATACTCATGGGAGAGGGCGAGGCAGAAGGCGAGGGGAAGCATCAGCTCACGGTCCTCCGGCTGCTCGGCGGAAAGCCCTTGTTCCATCTGCGTTTCCTTCAAGAGGGTCTCCGCACGCTGGATATCGCCGTAGCGGCGTTCCCTCTCGAATTCCGCGAAGGTGCTTAGAGATGGTTCTTGTGCGGCGAGATCCAGTGCCTCTTGGTTGCCGGTGCGGATGCCAAATGACAGGCAGTGCTTTCGGTTCTGCAACGACGGGTCGCTTTCTAGCATGTTCTTTAATTCTTGCATTGCTTCATCAAGCCGCCCACTCTCTTCAAGGAAAAGTACTTTTCTGTAGTGTACTGACGCAGAGTCGTCGCTGACTTCGATGAGCTTGTCGAAGGCATCGAGAGTGCCGGAGAGGTCACCTTTGCCGATGGCGGCGTTCAGCGCCATGCTTCGGAAAAGTTGCGACTCTGGGAAAAGACGGATGGCCTGTTGCAGGACCTGATCCGGTACCCCCCGGGTGGAGGCCAGCGCAAGAAGAAACGCATGCCAGATCTTCTCCACCGGCGGACGCTCATCCAGGAAAAGTCCTGCCAATTCTATGACCTGCTCCCATTGCTGCTCCTGGAGGGCGCGGTCAAGCAACGGTTGCGCCTGGGCGAGGAAGTCCTGGTGGCGTTGTTGGAAGACCGTTGTCGGCTTCCAGGCGGAGAGTACCGCACAGAATTGCCGTATGTCCTTGGATTCAAGGGCGACCGCATAGCGGAGCATCAACCCTGGTCGAGTATTGCGCTGAATTTGCGCGACCGCGAAGTTCTTCACCATCTCGACTGGATGGTTCTCCAGCAAGGCCACCAGGCTGTGGATATAGGCCCGTACGGAGATGAAATTGGAGCTGCCTTGGGGGACACGTTGCGCCAGATGTTTCAGGGCTTTGGCATCCTTCTCATGGAAGAGGGCCTCCGCGTAGTCGAGGCACATGGAACCAGACAGGCGTCCATCTGGGATCTCCTGGAAGATTTCCAGCGCATCACGGTATTGTCCTTGCCGTCCTAGGAAACTTGCCAAAACACTGCGGCAGAGCGTGGGGTTGAGTTCCGCCGCTCGGCGGTAGCAGTGCTCTGCTCGCGCAAAATCTCGCTCCTGCCATTCCGCCAGGGCCGCATCTTGGATGAAGGCCTCCACTTGGACGACGGGGTCTTCGCTCTCCTCCAGAATAGCCAGCTCCGAAGGCGGGCCTGGTTTCTGCAGTGCCTGGATGAGGCGTGCCGTGGTACTCTCCGGAGCGAGCTCCGTGATGAGTTTTTCAGTGTCGGGCGACTGGGGGGCGAGCTTAAAGCGAGTCAGCGTATAAAGTTCGCGGTACTCCAGACGCTTTCCCTCGGACAACCGCATGAAAGTTTCGCCCAATTTGGCATAGTCGTGGTTGCGGTAGTAGGCTTGGAGGCATTCTCGCAGATATTCCTCGTTCAGCGGATTGAGACGGGCAAGCCGCCTCCAGCAGTGGGCTTCCTGGAGCGAATCTCCGTTTTTCCGATAGATCTCGACCATGCATCGCCACGCTTCTTCCTGGTTCGGATCAATCTTGAGATAGCGGGTGAACATAGCCTCTGCTTCCGCATAGTCGCCATTCTCAAAGGCGCTTTTCGCACTTTGGAAGAGTCGTGTGTGGCTTTGATAGCGATATGCCATCACCACAAGCAATGTCGTTAGCCCTAGGGCAACCACAATGCCCGCCGAAAGCAAAATCCGGAATAGAAGTCTTGATTTCAATGGTGCGTCCCCTCAGCGATGGAAAGGATATGGAAACACCCCGGCAGAACCAAAGGACATGGTTGGAGGGGGTGACGGAATAATCAAGGGGCTTAAAAACTTATGACCCGGAAAAAGAAAAGCCGACGGCATTCTGTTAAAATCAGAAGCCGTCGGCTTTCCACGCGAAATCATAAACTAGCTGCGGCGGCGCATGCGCTTGCCCAGAAGAACGGTGCCCAGGGAAAGAATCCCTGCGACCATCGCGCCAGGAAGCGGCTGCCCCGAAGGAGGCTCCGGCGTATTGCCGTCATAGTCGCCTTCCGACCAGACCACGACAAACTCGCGACGGGTTTCGTCGGCACCAAGGCCGAAATTGACACGCACATTACCCGCAAGGTCTGTCGTGTTGTCCAATCGCGAAACCAGCGTCGTATCAGGGTTGTACATCTCGGTTTCCTTGTTCTTGTCGTTCACATACTGGAACGAATCCACTACCTCGCCGCCGTCCTTGGGAATCGCCGTCATCACGAAGTAGATGTCATCGTCCTTGCCGAAGTAGTCGAGGTAGTAGGCGGTCGCTTTGTTGGTGAGCCCAGAATTGGACGCCGGAATGTCGTCAACGTAGGTGATTTCCTTGGTCCTGCCGTCCGCCCAGTGGATGAGGCTGCTGTAGTCGGAACCTGGATCGACTCCCTGGAGCTCGCTCTTCAGGAGATAGCCGTATTGGTTGGCTCCCATCTGGAAGGTGTTGCTGTTCAAGTCAGCGACCGGTTGCGGCCAATACCAGCTGTTGATGTAGTTCGCCAGCCAGACGCTGTTTCCACCCGTGACGTGCATCGAGATCATCTGCGCACCCATCCAGGGCTGCTCAGGACGCTGTTCGCCAACAAAGGCACTGGCATCATATTGATAATAGTCTCCGACAATGCCGGCAAACACCGACACTGCGAAGACCGCCACGAAAAGTGCAAGCCGCAGCGAAAAATTCTTATATACTTTCATTGGTAACCTCTTTTGATGATTTAGGGGTGGCGAGTCAACGACTCAAAAAATGTTAAACGGTTTACTATATCCTATTTTTCGAAGTTTTCAAGTTAAAAACTGAAAAATCTCAACCAGGAATGAAAAATTATGGCCTTTTCTAGGCAAAACTGGTGGGCGATGGGGGATTCGAACCCTCGACATCAACGGTGTAAGCGTTGCGCTCTAACCAACTGAGCTAATCGCCCTCGTAGATCACAGGACTAGTGCTCTGTAACAGTTGAAAATCTACAAAATAGCCCATTGCCGGGCATCTTCCGGCGCTCGCTCGGTCACATACGCAAGTATGCTCCCTCGCCTCCCATCCAGAATCTGCTCCGGCACTGACCTTTTTTGTTCGGTTTCATCTGTTACAGACCGCTAGAAATTCTCTGCAATTCGGGGCATCCAGGTCAATCTGCGCACCCAGTTCCAGGTCAAATGAGCGTGGGGTGATTGGCGCGCGACCTGATCCATAGGAAAAGGTGAGTTCACCGAAGACGATGCGTCGGTCGCCAAGATTATAAAAATCCACGCGGACTTGAGGAAAGGGCGCGGCGAGCTTTTCTGCGCAACGGAGCATCTCTTCCAGATTGGATGGTCTGGGGTCGAGTTGTTCGGGCGCGTTTGGATAATTGGTATATACGCCAGGGCGTAGTTCCCAGTCCGGGGCATAGACATTCATGTGGGTATTTGTCCCGCGATCTGAGTACACCATAATGGAATGCACTTTCCCCCCTAGACAGAGGAACTTGAAGTCTCGCGGGACCTCGTGCCCCGGATCGTCCAGAAACTCCTCCGCGATGATCTTGCGCGGAATGTCGTGGTATTGCCACTCCTCGCAGACGCGGCTGTAGTCCATTTTGAGCCACTTGGACAGTTTTCTGCGGGCTGCAGGCCAGTTTAGGCTTCGCTTATCCGGGCAAAGTATGTTGGTTCGACAGGCATGGTTGGTTTTCAGAACAAAACGGTCGGGTAATGTATCAAGCCGGATGTCTTCGGGGCGTTCCCAGACGCCAAGAAGCCCGGGCAGATAGTTCTCGCCGATGGTCTGGGCGACATAGTCGCGGACTGCATATTTGTCCGCCAATTTTACCAGCAGCGGATTGCGGTAGTACAGCATAAGAAAATTGAGCTTGTCGTTGAACGACACCGGCTGGAGGAGATTGACCTGAAGCTGGCGGCTCCATTCCTTAGTACATATACAGAAGAGTTCTGGCGACAGCGCCCAATGAAACTTCTTGCGGATAAACCGGCACAGCCAGTGGTTCAGGCTCGGAGGCAGTCTGCGTGCGTGTGTGCCCAGCCAGCGGGCAATGGGGTGGTTGTCGGGGTAGGGCATCGGAAATGCAATTAGCAATTGGCAATTGGCAATTGGCAAGGGGGAATTGAGGTGCGGATCCGATTTACCAGAATCGGAGGGCACTGGTCAGGCCGGCATCGAGGAAACGCAGTAGCATCCGGTGCTTAAATTTCCCGAATTGGCGCAGAACCGGCTGGATGTGCTCGCCAAACAGCGGCGAGGACAACAGTTTTCGGAGCAGTTCATTGCGCTGAGCGTCGTTGGCGGAGAATTTTCTTAGCGCCCAGAGATATTCGGCGGATTTAGGTGCGGCCAGTCGCCGTGGTTGCCGAGCGGATTGTGCAAGGTTATCTAGCGCGGAAATCAGCAGCTCCAAGCTGTTGAGGCGTTTTTCCAGGGGAATCGCATGGACGCACGAGGCGGGGTTCTGGCGGTAGCAATAGACCTCGGCGCCATAATCAATGACGACCTTGGGACGGACCGTGAGCAGGTAGGTCAGGGTGAAGAGCGTGTCTTGCGCATGGCGCAGGGCGGCATCAAAGCGCATTTGACGGTCACGGAGTGTGGCCGTGGAAAAAAGCTTGGCCCAGCAGGTGCAGAAGAGGTCCTGGTGCGGCCAGAAGGCGTTCAGACCGTCCTCAATGGTCAATTCGTGCAAACCGGTCTGTCGGCGGAAGTGAAGTTCCCCGGTTTCGCCTGCATCGGAATACTGACGCGCATTGGCGCAAACGAAGTCGGCACCCGTGCGGTCTTGGAGTGCCAGTAGGATTTCAATGGCCTGCGGCGGCAGCCAGTCGTCACCATCGACAAAGACAATCCAGGGCGCTAGCGCAGCGTCTATTCCTGCATTGCGAGCCACTGATACGCCGGAGTTCTGCGGGAGAAAGACAGCTTGCAAACGGGAGTCCTGGGACGCGAATTGCCGGAGAATCTCCGCAGTATGGTCGGGTGAGCAGTCATCCACCGCGACGATCTGCAGGTTGGCATGGGTCTGCTGAAGAACGCTTCGCAGAGTCTGGGCAAGATATTTTTCTACTTTATAGCAGGGGATGACGATAGTGACATCTGGTAACATTCTAATAAAGAAACTTTTGCGTCAGATTGAGAGGCAAAGGGACCACAATAAAACTGGTGGGCGATGGGGGATTCGAACCCTCGACATCAACGGTGTAAGCGTTGCGCTCTAACCAACTGAGCTAATCGCCCTTTTAAAATGAATGTTGAACTTTAGCCAACTGCAAGTCTTTGGCGTTCAGTTCTTTTCCTGGTATCCGCAGGGTTCCAGGGAGAAGGAGCCGCGTCCTCCGGAGAGGCGTGGCAGCGCTTTGCCGAAGCCAAACATCTCGGCCAGCGGAACCTGGCAGATGATCTTGCGCATGTTGCCCAACTGCACCATGTCGTTGATGATGGCGCGCCTTGGCTGGAGGTACATGGAGATTTCGCCGACGGTGTCTTCGGGGGCGAGTACTTCCAGTTTCATCAGCGGCTCGAGTACGACGGTGCCGGCCTGCTGGAAGGCCTGGTTGATGGCATCATTGACCGCGCCAGCCACCGCACCGGGCGTGGTGGTTTCCTGGTTGAAGACCAAATCGCGGAGAGTCGCCTGCACGAAGATGAGCGGATAACCCTGGAGACCGCCGGTACGCAGGCCGTCGTGAAGCGCCTGAAGTCCGGAGTCGATGAGCGCCTTTGGGATAAGCCCGCGGGTCTTGTTTTCAATCAGGAACGGCTCGCCGTCCTGTCCCATTGGCGCGAAGTCCACGGTGATTTCGGCGAAGAACTCCTGGTCACCGATGGCGCGGTTGAAAACGGTATGAACGGTGGTTGCCTTGGTGAGCGTTTCGCGATAGGCGACGCGAGGTTCGCCGGTGCGGATCTCGACACCGAAATCGGTGGAGACACGCTTGAGTGTGACCTCCAGGTGCAGTTCGCCCATGCCGGAGAGAACTCGCTGGCCGGTTTCCTCGGCGGTGGAACGGCGCAGGGTCTGGTCTTCTCGGCAAAGGAGGTTCAGCGCATCGTCCAACTTGTCCTTGTCCTTGGAGAATTTCGGCTCGACGACCATTGAGATGACAGGTTCGGGGAAGACGATTCCGCCGAAGGCAAGGACTCGCTGTGGGGCGCAGAGGGTGTCGCCGATGCCACAGCCCTTGAGACCGACCATTCCGACGATGTCTCCGGGGCCGGCTTCTTCAATCTGCTCGGTGGCCTTCGCGTAGATGCGGTAGAGCTGCCGTGCGCGGAGCTTCTCGCCGGTCTGTCCGTTCATAAGCTGGTCATTGGAGTGCAATGTGCCAGAATAGATTCGCACGAAGAAGAGGTCGGCGGTGTTGGAGGCGTTGATCTTGAAGATGAATCCCGCGAATGGCTCCTTGGCGTCTGGATGGACCTCAGTCTCCTTGCCGGTGCGCCGGTCGGTGGCGGGCGTGGCGGCGATGTCCAGGGGGGAGGGCAAGTACTCGGCAACCGCGTCCGCCAGTGGCTGGATTCCGACTTCGCGCTTGGCGCTGCCCAGGAAGACGGGGACGAGCTTGCGCTCGATCGTAAGCCGACGAATCTCGCGTTTCAGGAGGTCCAGGGGGACTTCCTCGCCTTCGAGATAGAGGTTCGCGACCTCGTCCGAGTGGTCGGCGACCTTTGCGACCAGCTCCTCGCGGGCGCCTTCGGCGGACTCGCGTAGTTCATCGGGAATTGGCTGTCGGTCGAGTTCTTCATTGCGTTCGCCATGGAAATGCAGGTATTCCATCGTTAGAAGGTCCACCATGCCTTTGAAGGCGCTCTCCTCCCCGTCCGGCAGTTGCATGGGCAAGGCGACATTCTCAAACTTGAGGTTGATGGAGTCGCAAGTCCGTGCATAGGAGGCGCCAATGCGATCCATCTTGTTGATGAAGGCAATCTTTGGCACGCCGTATCCGTCGGCCTGGTGCCAGACCTTCTCGGACTGCGCCTCGACGCCCTCGACGGCGCTGAAGATCACGACCGCGCCGTCGATGGCTCTGAGCGAACGTTCAACCTCGGCGGTGAAGTCGATGTGGCCGGGAGTGTCGATGAGGTGGAACTCGTAGTCCTTCCAGGGGATGGTGGCGGCGGCGGCCATGATGGTGATGCCGCGTGCCCGCTCGTCCGGCAGGAAGTCCATCACCGTGGTCCCGTCGTCAATATTGCCGTAACGATGGGTCAGTCCGGAAAAGAAAAGCAGCCCTTCGGTGGTACTGGTCTTTCCGGCGTCAATATGGGCGATGATGCCTAAGTTTCGGATGTGGGATAGGTCACTACTCATACAATGGGTGAAGTGGTTCAGGCGAATTTGCTTAATATATTACACCAAGTGCGATTTGAAAAGTGGAATTGGGGCAATTGTGGACAAGTGAAAGTGGAAAAGTTCTAATCCACAAGGGTTAGGGGGGTGCCGAAGCGGAGGGTGCGTGGCGTGGAGAGCTTCTCGAACTGGATTTCGTAGCATGCGTCGCGCAAATTCACCTGGAGGATGGTGCCTGGACCGAAGACTTGGTGGAGGACTTTCTGGCCGGGCGTGAAGAGCTCGGAGATGGCTTTGAGGCGCGTTTCGTCCGTCTGGATATACGCCTTGGCTCGGTGCAATAGTTCCTCGGGAATTGGCTGGACACAGTCGAGGTTCTCCTCTCCTGCATCGAAGATGAATCGCGAGGGGAATTTGCAGACATTGTCGTTGTCCACGCCTTCTGCGTCCGAAAGGAAAAGTTGTTCTTTTGCGCGGGTGAAGGCGACGTATGCGATGCGCCGTTCCTCGTCCATTTCATCTGGAGTAACGACCTTTCGGCTGGGGAAGACGCCTTCGTTGAGTCCGGCGACGAAGACGCAGGGGAACTCCAGGCCCTTTGCGGTGTGGACGGTCATCAGCTTGACGGTTTCGCGGGAGGCGGAGTGGTCGAGGTTGGTCAGAAGCGCGACCTGGTTGAGGAAATCCTCCAGCGTGGCGTCTGGGTCGGCATGGGCGGCTTCGGCGACGGCTCGCTTGAGTTCGGCGAGGTTGTCGAGCCGTGACTGGTTGCTTTCGAGTCTCATGGCCGCCTCGTAGCCGGAGAGGTCGAGGATGCGCTGGAGGAGCTGGTCGATGGGAGGGACAGTGCGCAATTCGCGCAGCGCGCGGATGCGCTGGATTGCCCCGACATAGTCGGCCGCGCCAGTACCGCGCCAGACGGGGCTGCCGAGGTCGCCTTGAAGTGCCTCAAAGAGAGTACATGCCTTCTGGCGGGCGAGTTCCTCCAGGTGTTCGAGCTTCTTCTTGCCGATGCGCCGTGCGGGGTTGTCGATGGTGCGCAGGAAAGCCAGATTGTCGCCGGCGGTGACCATCCGGAGGTAGCACAGCACGTCTTTGATTTCGGCGCGACAGTAGAATTCGATTCCGGAATAGAGTTTGTAGGGGATTTTTGCCTGGATAAGCTGTTCTTCGATGACCCGCGAGAGGTAGTGCGCTCGGTAGAGGATGGCGATTTGAGATAGCCGGTAGGGCTTTGCCTCGAACTCCGACGAGGTGAGGTGCTGGATGGTTCGGACAATCCATTGCGCCTCGTCCTGTCCGTTTTTGGCGTGATAGTATTTGGGCTTGGGACCGGATTGGCTCTGTGCCTCCAGCTCTTTTGGGAAACGCACGGCGTTTCGGGCGATGAGGGTGTTGCCGGTCGCCAGAATCTGCGGTGTCGAGCGGTAGTTGCGTTTCAGGACGATGGTCTTGGCGTCTGGAAACTCCTTTGGAAAATCCAGAAACAGCTTGAGGTGCGAGCCTCGCCAAGTGTAGATGGTCTGGTCTGGGTCGCCGACGATGAAGAGGTTCCCGTGCTTGCCGGCGAGCAGTTTCGCGATGGTGTACTGTCGCAGGCTGACATCCTGGAATTCGTCCACCAATACGTATTCCATCCGGGTCTGCCACTTTTCAAGAATCTCGGGGAAATGCTGGAGGATGTAAGTCGCGAAGTTGATAAGGTCGTTGAAATCCAGCCCGTAGGAGATTTTCTGCTCGTAGAGGTATCGCAGGAAGATCTGGTCGGAACGTTTGGTGGCGGCTTCGGCGCGGGCGAGCAACTGCTCATTGTCAAGCTGGTAGAAGTCGTCGATATAGTCGGTGGCCTGAAATTTGCGGGTTTCGAGAATTTCGTCGATGGCACGCTGGATGGTGAGGTCCTTGAGGGTGAGGCGCAACGCCGCGAAGACGCGCTGGAGGATCTGGCGTTCGTCCTCCACATCCAGGATGATGAAATTTTTGGGGTAGTGGAGGACATGGATGTCCTCCTTGAGCAACTGCACGCAGAAGGCGTGGAAGGTGCAGATGTAACCCAGGTCCAGGTCGCCGATTTCAGCGCGGACACGTGCCTTCATCTCGTTGGCGGCGCGGTTGGTGAAGGTCGCACAGAGGATGTTCTTTGGAAGAATGCCCAAATCCCGTACAATATGAATATAGCGTTGCGTGAGCGCCTGCGTCTTGCCGGTGCCGGCACCCGCCGCCACGCGTACCGCTCCTTCGGTGGTCTCAACGGCGGCAAGTTGTTCGGGGTTTAATTCCATCGGCTACAAAAAACGCCGCGCAGGAGTTAAATTCCTCGCGGCGTGGAAGAAATTCAGTTTGCAAAGCGGAGGATTACTCGGTGGCTTTCTCGACCGAATCCACTGCGCCCTCAACCGCTTCCTTGGCGGCTTCGGTGGTGTTCTCGACGGCCTGTGCGGCATTTTCAGTGGCTTCCGCCTCAGCCTCAACGACTGGTTCTGCGGCTTCCTTTGCGGCTTCGATGGCCTCAGTGGCAGGGGCGGCGATTTCGGCAGTGATGGACTCGCCCAACGACTTGGACTCACGCTGATGACCGACGATGGCCGCATAGAAGAGCGTGGAAATCAAAAAAATAAATGCTAAAACAACGGTGATTTTAACGAGCGCGGACGGTGCGGAGGCACCGAACATTGCCTCGGAAACGCCGCCGCTGATGGAGCCGATGCCGCCTTGACCCTTCGGATTCTGGATCAAGATGACGATGGTCAGCAACAATGCGGTGATGACGGAAACAACCGCCAAAATAACGGAAATCGTGCCCATGGATGGAAGAAAATGAGAGGTTAAAACAGCAAAAGGAATGACAAACAACTAAATATAAGCCCTTTTCTCGTAATTGCAAGACAACGCGACGGGGAATTACCTCGATTCGGCGGATAGACGACGGTCAGTCCAGTGCCAGACCCGTGCAAGTTCTCGGTCGGCCATGCCCTTCGGCCACTGTGCATATTGTACATATTTTAAAAGGAAATTCTGCGCCTGGTCGCGAGGGACGAGGTTTCTCCGGAGCAGATGAAAGGCAAACTGAACGAGATTTCGGCGGATGCGCGGAAGGCGATCCCAGGCGTGAATGCGCATGGTACGATCGTTGTCGATGAAATTGAGGCGACCACTGCTTTCCAGAAAAAGGTTGCCAGGAAGACAGTCGCCGTGGACGAAGCCTGCCGCGTGGAATCGCGCCAGTTCCTGGGCGACGATATTGAGGATGTCCTGGGCGGGCTCGCTCTTGAGCAATGTCTGTACCATTTGACCTGCGACCGGCGACATCACCAGCACGTCAGTCGGCCAGCCCAGCGGTTGCCATGCACGCTTTCGCGCGGCAAGCTGAATCTCCGGGCAGCCGAAGCCGGCGGCTTGAAGCTCTTGGGAGATATGCCAGACATGGAGCGAACGGGATGAACGCAACTGCCATTTGAGGCGATTCCACAGGCTGTCATGTTCACTGGCAGCGGTGAGGACCTTGACAAACCACGGATACTCTGGGCTGGGGGCGGTAATCCACCGCGATGCGCAGTGTCGTTTGCTTGTTGTGGCAAGTTGCTCCAGCCAGTCATCCAAATTGCCGCCGGGCACGGCGAAGTCTCGGTGGCAAATGCCACGCCAGGGACCGGATTCAAATGGCAGAAAATCGGCTGTCATTGGCGGAAAAAGCGCTCCATCGCATCAATGGCGGAACGGCTGCGACCGCAGAAGTCCTGAGTGGAGGCATAGGTCGCAGTGCGTTTACGCAATTCAGGGAGATGCGCAAGCGCCTCGGTGACCGCCGAGGTGAGGGAGTCCTGCGAAAATGGCTCAGGGATGACCGGGCAGCCTGCGGCAGCAACATACGGTGAAAAGCCACAGACTGCCGTGCAGACAACTGGAAGACCGCAGGCCAGCCCTTCCACCAGAACCGTCCCGGTTCCTTCTTCGCGTGCAGGATGTACCATCAAGTCAGCGGCCAATAGGTACTCGGTAACATGCTCTTGGGGAGGAATGGGATGGACAAAATTTGACAAAACGGGTAAATTCTTGACAAAATTGTATAATTTCTCTGGAGGATTGTTTCCCACCAATGCAAAATGCGTCCGCTTCCGCAGTTCGGCGGGCAACTCGGCCAATGTGGTTAGCGCACGGTCTGCGCCTTTGCGAAGGAAACTGGTGCCGACGAGCAGCAGGAGGAACTCATCGTCCTTGACTCCGAGTTTCGTGCGGGTGTCCATGCGAAGTTTGGTGGCATGTTCGGGTGGTGGCGGGAGACACGCTTCGTCCATGCCCGGCGGCAAGGGACAAAAGCGTTCTGGTTGCGTGCCGTATTCTTCTTGGAACTCATGCACTTGCGCATCTGATATCGTGAAAATTCTGGTCGATGCCAGTGGTGAAAACACGGCCTTCTCCTGGCGTAGAATTGCCCTGTAGCGTGGCAAGAGGGCGAGCGTGAGTGGCCAATGTTTTTGACGGAGATAATGCTTCAGGCAGGAGTCCGCCGCAAAATAGAAGTCCGCGTTGGGAATGCGGTTCATCGCCAAGGTGACATCGTAGGTGCGCTGTCGGCGGAACTCCTCCACGTGCCTGGCGAACTCCTCCATCCGTGCGGTATTGGTCCAGGCACGGATAGATGGAGTGAAGTGAATGGCCAGGTTGTCGTCCGTCGGGCGTTCTCCCTGCCAGTCGGTCGTGAGCAAATCCACCTGATGTCCGCGTTGCGCCGCCTCGTGGGCAAAGCGCAGCGTGTCCTTCTGCAATCCTCCGTAGGGGAAGTATTTGTAGAGAGAAATCAGGAGCCGCATTTAATAATGAGGAATGAGGAATGAGGGGCCTTCGGAGCATGGCTCCTACGGCCGCCCAAGGGAATGAGGGGCCTTCGGAGCATGGCTCCTACGGCCGCCCAAGGGAATGAGGGGCCTTCGGAGCATGGCTCCTACGGCCGCCCAAGGGAATTAGGAATGCGTAGTTATTTGCTTACGCCGGTTGCTACGGTGTGTGAGACTCGCGGGAGGTGCCAGCGGCGAACCTTAAGCCTTAAGCTTTGAGCCTCAAGCCTTGTTTACCCCTCCAGCCAGTAGCCGGCCGTGGCGGATTTCTTGATGTAGTCGAAATTCGCGGCGTCGTCGCGGTTGGTGAGAAGTGCGATGGTGGTGGGCGGTGGCGGGGGCAGGGCGCCCACGGCGGCGAAGAAGTCGTTGCGGGCCTTGCGAGTGGGGAAGTCGGCCTTGGCCTGGGCATCGCTGTAGGAGTAGTCGGCGTAGCGGAGCAGCCGGGTGTGCCCGAAGAGAACATTGGCGCCGAAGGTGAAGGTGTCCAGGTGCGGTGCGAGGGCGGGCGCTTTGAAATCATCCACCTTGCGCTGGCCGGGCTTGTTGCATTCGGTGCCGACGATGATGGGCAGGTCGAGCGCCTGCGCGGCGGCAATGTATTCGTTGAGGGCCTGGACGCGCACGGCGGCCTTGGCGGGATCCTTGAAGTTCCAGTTGCGGTCGGGGATGATGTTGACCATCTCCAGGCCTTTGGCGACCAGACACTCCAGTTGCGCCTTGGGGTCGGCCTCGCCGGGCAGCGACCCGTCCAGCCATGCGGCGTTGGGGAGTGCACGGCATTCACGGATGAGTTCGATTACCTGCTCGATAGGCGGGAAGGTGTCTTTGGTGGGTTGGGTATAGCCCAGACCGCCCTTCTTCATGAGCTTGCTGTGGAGATAGTCGTTCATCGCGTTGGGGGACTTGGCGGCCAGCTCCGCCTCGTCGGCGCCGAAGACCTTTGCCCAGAAAGCGGCTGCGGCCTCAGGGGAACCCTGCTCCTTGATGGCCTGGTCGTAGTAAGCGCGCACAATGTGGCGCTCCGTGGCGTTCTTGTCTGGCGTGAGCGGAAGGACGTCGCGTTCATAGTCGAGTTTCGCCGCAGGCAACGCGGCGTTCACGCGGGCGATGAGTTCGCGGTTGCGGCGGTGGGACTGCTCCAGGAGCAGCTCGAAACCCTGTGCGGCCTTGGAACCGTCGGCGGGAGCCTTCACAAAGCCAGAGCCCATGAAGTAGAAGACGCCGGGTTCGCCGGGGGAGTTGATCTCCTGGTCGGCGTATTCAGAGAAGAAGACGCGGCTCTCAAAGGAGGCCGCCGTGCGCAGACCAAGCAAATCTCCTGCGGTGAGGAACTCCTCGACGCCCTGCAAGACATCGAAGTCGCACAGCGCCGAACCGTATAGTCCCAACTGCTTCATCTCGTAGGCGATGCGGCTTGGACTCCAGCCCTCGCCGTTGTAGGAGAAGAAAGAGTGCACATGCAGGTTCATCGCCGCAGTCTCCGGCGGGAAGGCCGTGATGGTGGCGAGTGTCTGGAGCGCATTCACGCGCTTCCAGGCGTCGAAGGACGAAAGCTGGGCGAGGATGTTCGATTCCATGGTGATTTGCTTTAGGTGGATGAATGGATGAAAGGGAAT
>JAFXSU010000140.1 GCA_017525435.1 Victivallales bacterium | reverse complement strand
GCGAACATCCGTCCGCGGGAGACGTGACTGCCCAGTTCATCGCCAGAGAACCCGCCTTCAATGGGAATGCCGTGGACGCTGACCTCGACATGGTTGGCAAGGCGGTTCAGGAAGGCGACCATCTTGAAGCCCATGATGGTGTTGGTTTCTCCGGGCGCCTTGTTGACATCCTCTGCAATCGCATGGATTTGCTTCTTGATGAGGTACTCTGGTGTTCGTACGAAATGCCAGTACCAGGCTCCGACGCCGATGCCGATCGCCACGAGGACATAGAAGACTGCCTTTGGGGTGATGTGGAGTTTCATGGCTTCACCTCGAAGAATGTGCTGATTTTACCGATGTCGCCGGCGCCAATGACGGCGATGACAAGCGGAGTGGGGGAGTTCTGAAGCATTTGACCGATCTCGCGGGCGAGTTGTTCCCACGGTGCGTCGGAGAGGCGAGCCTTGCCGGGGCTGGTCTGGTTGATGGCGTCCACGATGGTCTGTGGATTGGCATCGGCGATTTCGTCCTCCCAGGCAAGGAATGGCCTCACGATGATCGCCTGGTCTGCCTGCTGTGCGAGAATTTCGGCAAAGCGTTTGCCGTAGCGCAGGATTCGCTCCGGGCGGTGTGGCTGAAAATAGACCACAAGTTGTTGGTTGGGAAATTGTTCTCGAATTGCCTGGAGGCTTGCGGAGAGTTCCGTGGGATGGTGCGCATAGTCGTCCACCAATGCATTCTGGTGGTCGGAGCTCTGCCAGCGGATGGTAAGGCGTCGCTGGACGCCGGGGAAGGTACGAAGTGCCTCAAGCGCGGAAGGGCGTGGCACGCCGAGCAGTTCGGCGGCGGCGATGGCGATCGCGGCATCCTGCCGGTTGTGGGTGCCGTGGAGGGGAAGGGTGCCTAATGCGGAATCCTCTCCGGCGGACAGGGGGAGTGCGGTAAGCGACGGTGCGTCGTGGAGGATGCGCTGAAGATCGGGCGTGTTCCACGTCAGGGTTTGAAGCGATTGCGAGGCCAGCCGTGCAAAGCACTCTTCAAGGGCGGCGGTTCCGCCGATGCCCCAGGAGTGGTCGTCGTCGATATTCAATATAATAGAGAGGAAAGGAAGCATGAGTTCCTGCGAACGGTCGCTTTCATCGACTTCGGTGACCAGGAGTTCCCAAGAGCCGGCGGCGGCGGAGCGCTCCCAGCCGGTGACAATGCCGCCCACCAGGTAGCCCGGATTCAGTCCACGATCTCGGAGAATATGCGCCAACATCGCGGTGGTGGTGGTTTTGCCGTGACTGCCAGAGACTGCAATGACGCGGCGGAAGTAGGGTGCCAGCCGTGCGAGGAACTGTCCGCGTCGGCATTGCGGGATGCCCAGTCGGAGCGCTTCCTGACGTTCGGGGTTGGTTGCTGGCACCGCCGCCGAATAGACCACCAGTTCGGCATCGGTGGGGAGGTTCTCCGCGCGGTGCCCGATGAAGATGTCCGCACCTTGCTCACGGAGCCGTTTGGCGTAGGCGGAGTCCTGTGCGTCCGAGCCAGAGACCTCAACCCCTGCGTCCAGCAGAATCTGTGCAAGACCGGAGACGCCCACGCCGCCGACACCGAGGAGATGAACCTTTCGCCACGGAAGGCGGGGGGCGACGGCGAGGGGGTGCTTGATTGCGGCGCGGGGCCACGGGCGGTAGAGGAGCAGCGGCGCGGGGCCGGGGAATTCCAGGCGGAAGGAAGTCCCGTCGCATTCATTGAGCGTGCCGCTCCAGAATTTCTCCAGCGGTTGGGCGTCAAGCGGATAGCGCAGCCCAGAGGTGGTAATGGGCATGGTGGGGGCGGTCGAGAAGATGGAGAGCTGCTCGCCGGGCGTGGAGGGAAGCGTTTCGCTGTGTGTCAGAACTTGAAAATATCCGTAGTCCGTCCAGAGCTGGAGGTCGGGCATGGTCTGTGCGAAATCCAGCAGGAGGGCGAGATTCCCGATGGCATGGTCGTCGCGTCGTCCCATTGCCCCGAGGATGACAAGGTGGTCGGTCCAACCCTGCCGGACGCAGAAGCGGAAGGCCTTTGCGAGGTCATTGGTCTCCTGTTCTGCCTCGTGGTGGAGTCGGTCGGCGAAGCGTCGCTTCAGCGCTTCGGGAATACTGTCGAGGTCTCCGACGATGGCATCCGGTTCGCGGATTCCGCTGGCGGCCAGTGCGACTGCGGCACCGTCACAGCAGACCAGATGCGTGGCGTTCCGCAACGCATTGAGGCACTGGCGGTCCTGCGGGAACTCGCCATTGGCGAGGATAATATCCATGAAATAATAGGAAATTTTGGCAAAAAAAGAGAATCCGGAAGAGCCGGAGAAGCCGGAAGATCCGGAAGATCCGGAAGGGCCGGAGAAGCCGGAAGGGCCGGAAGAGCCGGAAGAGCCGGAAGAGCCGGAAGAGCCGGAAGAGCCGGAAGAGCCGGAAGAGCCGGAACAGCCGGAGGAGCCGGAGGAGCCGGAGGAGCCGGCTACCAGCCCATCACCTTTGCCACGTTGGGAATCACGGGGGCGATGAGTTCCTTGATGGCGTCAGAGTATTGGCGGATTTCCCACTGGGCGTGTTCGCTGGAACGCAACTCGATAAATTTCAGCAGGTTGGAGAGATCCACCGTGCCCCAGAACGTGGTCATGAGGTTCTGGGAGAGGACGCCACGGGCCTGTTCGCGGCAGACACCGGCGGCCAGGAGGTCTTCGTAGGCTTTCAGCGAGGCCTTGTTGGCGGCGTCAATCGCAGCCTTGGCGGCTGCCTGATCGAGTGTCTCAGGGGCGGTGACGGATGCCTGGCGGTCGTTGTCCGCCTGGGCATGGATTTCCGGCGGCACATAGAAGTCCAGATCAACCTCAGTGTAGCGGCGGGAGATTTCGTTGTAGGACCAGGTGCGGTGACGATGCCACTGGGAACGCACGAAGAGCGGACAGTGCACCAGGAAGGTGAAGACCACGTGCTCCAGCGGGGTGTTGTGGTGGTTGGCGATCAAGTACTTGACGAGTTTCACATCCCGCTCGTCCATCTCCGTGCGCATCTTGCCAAACGAAACGCGCGCCGCATTGACGATGCTTGCCTCGGTCCCCATCTGGTCAACCAGTCCGATCCAACCCTGTCCGCCCAAAACCATGCGGTGATTCGGCGGGGGGACATTCACGCTTTGCAGTTCTGGCATTGTTCTCTCCTTGAAAATTAGCAATTAGCAGTTAGCAATTAGCAATTAGCAGTTAGCAATTAGCAATTAGCAATTTGTGATAGAAATTAGCGAGTGCCAAGGAAGGGCTCAAGGTAGTCCACGCAGCCTTTCATGGTGGCGAGCTTTCCGTAGTCGGCCTCGGGGACCTCGACATGGTAGCGCTTGCGCAGTTCCATGACCACATCCAGGAAATCCATGGATTCGAGGGTTCCACGGAGGGAGTCTTCGGGGCCAAAGGCATTCCAGTCCACATCGGGGTTGATGTCGGAGAGGATTTCAATCATCGCAGTTTGGATTTCAGGGCGTGTCATGGTGGTTGCAGGTTATTCTTGGTACTTGGTGACGATGGTGACGCAGTTGATGCCGAGCATCCCGAAAGAGTTGTTCAGAATCGTGGTGACTGGTGCGGAAACAGGTTCATTTAGAACAAGATTCGGCAAGGCGCACTCCGGGTCAAGCTGATCGACATTGATGGTGGGATGGACGAAGCCGTCGTCAAAGGACGGGAGGTTTCCCGCCAGTTCGAGCGCGGCGGCGGCACCCATGCAGTGTCCGATGAAGCTCTTGGTGTTGTTGAAATAGGTGTGGGGGCAGGAATCGCCGAAGACCTCGCGCAAAGCCGCACACTCCTTGATGTCTCCGAGCTTGGTGCCAGTGGCGTGGGTGTTCACAATGGAGATGTCCTGTGGAGCCATGTCTGCCATCTTCAGAGCCTTCCGGACGCATTGCGCCTGCCGTTCGGAATTAGGCAGAACGGTGTCCGTTGCATCGGAGTTGTAGCACCAGCCAACCAGTTCGCCGTAGATTTTCGCTCCGCGCTCTTTCGCGCGGTCCAGACGCTCCAACACATAGACGGCGCCGCCCTCGGAGACCACGATGCCGTTGCGATTCAGGTCGAAGGGGCGGCTCGCCTTGGCTGGGTCATCGGCGTGTGCAAGTGCGCCTTGGCTCTTGAAGGCGGCAAAGATGCCGAAGGTGCGCGGGCTTTCAGAGACACCGCCGGCCAGAGCGAGATCCACCTCGCCAAGAAGCAGTTGCTGGGCACCGGTGACCAATCCCAGGTTGCCCGCCGCACAAGCCGCACCGACCGTGTAGTGGGGACCAGTGATGCCAAAGCGCACCGTGACCTCCCCTGCGGGGTTGTTGGCGACCGTGCGTGGATTGTGGTGGTGGCTCCAGATCGCGGTGTCGTAGTTGTATTGCGAAATCTCGTAGATTTCATTCTCGGTCTCGACATTGCCATGTTCGGTGAGGCTGAGGAAGACG
>JAFXSU010000139.1 GCA_017525435.1 Victivallales bacterium | reverse complement strand
GTGGTGAAGGTGCAGTTCGGCGCGATGAATACATGGTCGCCGAAGGAGACCCTCACCCCGTCCGTGATGACCAGGTTGTGGTTGGAGTAGAAGTAGTCCCCGACCTCGATATTGTAGCCGTAGTCGCACCAGAAGGGCGGCGTGATGACCACCTCGCGGCCCATCTTGCCCAGCAGCTTGGCCAGGATTGCCCGCTGTTCCTCCAGGTCATTGGGGCACAGTTGGTTGTATTGGTGGCAAAGGGCCTTTCCCTCGCGGATGCGCGCTTCGTAGGCGGGGTTGTAGCAGCCCTGGAACAGGCAGTTGGCGGGGACTTCGGGGCGTTCTTCCATGGTGTGCTTCTGGCGGCGGGGTTGCGATGCTATGTACTATGTACTATATTGTACTATAGCGGCTGCCGAAACGCCGAACGGACGAATTGCCGGAAAAGTTCCGTTTCGCGCCTGGGCGAACCAGCCATGACCGACCTGGCGCAAGATGACAGCGCCCTGCGCCTCCAGCGGGGCTAGCAGGTTGTGTATCGGGGACAGTCATCACCGACATAGCAGTTGTCTCGCCTGTCCCGCTTGTCCCAGTCACATGGCAATAATCGGCTATTTAGAGCGAAAAAACGGCCTTCAAAAAACAAAATGCCCTAAAACGGCTCCTGGAGACCCTCCACGGATCTTGATACCTTTTCAGGAATTTATTCCACGGATGGCAAATGGGGCCGAAAACGGCCGTTTTTCGCGATGTTGCCATATCTGAACGAAAACATGACGTTCCAGAATAAACCTTCAGTCTGAAAAGCGCGGGACAGTCACTGCTTCTCGTGCGGGATCAATTCCCGCCCTCCCGTCACCACAATGTTAACTTACGAATTCAGGACCTACTCCAGAATAGCTTTATCGATATTTATTGAAATCGTATCGCTCTGCCTACCATGCGTCGATATTCTTTTGCGAGTTATTTCCTGCTTAGTGTTTGCTGGCTGGGCGGATAGCCACGATATTTTCGGAAAACCCGTGAAAAATACCCCGGATCCGAGAAGCCCGTGCGTGCGGCGGCTTCCTTGACCGAACAGCCAGGGGGCTGGCGAAGCAGTTCCTCCGCTGCGGACAGGCGTTTCTCAATCAGCAGTCTCTTGAATGTGGTTCCTTGTGCCTGGAGAAAATGCGAAAGGGAGGAGACGCTGCGATTCAGGTACCGCGCGGCATCGGCCAAAGTGATCGGGGCGGCGAGGTGCTCTTCAATGTAGTTGATGGTCGAGTGGTAGAGGTGATGCCCGCCGCGACGGACCAGCTCGTTGCGAACAATATAGTCCACCAGCACCTTAAGGAGTTCAGCGAGGCTGTGAATGCGTTCTTCGGAGACGCGTGGCAGGGACGCAAAGGCCTTCTTCAAGGCATTCCGTCTCGGTGCGGGGAAGGTCTCCAGAAGCAAGGCGGAAAGCGTGGCGGTGCTGCGAAGTTGTCCGAATACCACATATCCCAACAGGTCCTGGCCTACCAGGACCGGCATGATGGCCTCATATAGTCCGGCATGGCAGACGTAGAGCTGGCAGGCGCCCGTCTGCCGTGCCATGAGCTGCCACTGGCGGTCCAGAGCAAGGCATGGCTGTATGGTGAAGCACTCCTGAACCAGCTGGCAGAAACGACAGTTCCCCTCGTCGCGCCCCTGGCGTAGGAGCTTCCCGTCCCGCCCATAGAGGACGATGCGGACCTGCATCGCGGTGGCGAAGCTGTCCAGCAGCTTCTGGATGGAGCCATCAAGGATGAGTTCCAGGGAGTCGGAATTGGAGGATGCTGACATAATCTGCAACTTTGCAAGAAAATCCATGTTTTTGCAAATAATTTAATCCTATAAAAGCACTTTATATCAAAGAAATTGCAGAATTGCAAGAAAATCCATGTTTTTGCAGAATCTTCTGCGCCGTGAAATCTCCTTCAACCGATACATTAGATTTCAATTTGAGTTGGGGTATTTGTATTCACCTTTCTTTAACTAACGCAACAGGAGACACTTCAATGGGCAAGACTCGCATCGGGCTGATTGGCCTGGGTTTCATGGGTAGCACGCATTTCCGCATCTATCGGGAGATGGAAAACGCCGAGATCGTGGCGCTGGCGGATGTGGATCCCGTGAAGCGTAGGGGTGACATTTCATCGGTCATCGGCAATATTGGCAACGCAGACAACAGCGTTCCGCTGGACCTTTCCGGCGTGCATGTCTATGAGTCTGCCTACGATCTCATCAATGATTCGGATGTCGATGTCGTGGACATCTGCGTGCCAACGGAGAACCACGCACCGTACATCCTGGCCGCGCTGGCGGCAGGCAAGCATGTCCATAGCGAGAAGCCGTTGTGCCGCACGCCGGAGGAGGCAGCGGCCATTCGTGCCGCAGTCGCCCAGGCGCCTGGCTTCTTCAGCGTGGGGCTCTGCGTGCGCTATTGGCCGGAGTATGACTATCTCCACGACGAATTCAAGAAGGGCTCCTTCGGGAAGCTCCTCTCCGCGACCTTCCGGCGACTCTCCCCCAGCATCGACGGCAACAACTGGGAGAACTGGTTCATGGACGGCAAGCGCTCCGGCGGGGCGCTCCTCGACATGCACACCCACGACACCGACTTCATCTGCTATCTGCTTGGTGTGCCGAAGGCGGTGACCTCCATCGGGCGGACGATTCTCAGCAGCAACCAGGGCATCGACCATGTCATCACCTTCTATCACTACGGCGACGGCACTGTCGTGGAGGCCGAGGGCTGCTGGGGCGCACCCAGAACCACTCCATTTGAGATGACCTTCCAGGTGATTTGCGAAAAGGCCACTATCCGTCTGATGGCCGAGGGGTTCAAAGTTTACTGGACCGACGGACGCGTGGAGAGTCCCGAGGTCGAGGCGACCACCGGCTGGCACCGCGAGTTGAAGTACTTCGTGGAGTGCGTGCAGAAGGGCGTGAAGCCCGATCACTACCAGACCATTGACAGCGTTTACCATAGCTTCCAGGTCACCCAGGCCGAGCAGCAGTCCATTGACAATGGTTCCGTGCGTACCGAAGTGAAGCAGGCTTAATCGGAGGAAACTATGTACAAGGCATTGAACTACTGGGTTTTCGGCGGTTTTGACGGACAGCAGACGCCGTTCGCGTTCATCGATTTCGCGGCCGCACAGGGGCTTGACGGGGTGGAGCTGACCGTTGGCGACTGCTTGAAGCCGGATATCACCGAGGCGGAGTGCCGCGCCATTGCGGACTACGCACGCGCCAAAGGCATTGGACTACGCACTATCGCTTCTGGTGCTGGATGGGGCTGTGCCCTGGGCGCCGCAGAACCCACCGAGCGGCAGGCCGCCATCGACTTCACCAAAAAGTACCTGCAAATCGCCGCGTGGATTGGTGCCGAGACGGTGCTGGTGGTTCCGGGAGCAACGCGCGTCGCCTGGGAGCCATCGCGGCCGGTGCTGGCCTACAAGCAGGTTTGGGAGACTGCCACTGCCTCCATTCGCGAATTGGTTCCCGTGGCGGAACATCTGGGCGTGAACCTGGCTCTGGAGAATGTCTGGAACCGCTTCCTCATCTCGCCCATGGAGTGGAAGTTTTTCTTAGACCAGTTCGCCTCCAAACGCATCGGGATGTATTTCGATGTCGGAAACGCCTGTCTTTATGGCCGTCCACAGGACTATCCGGAGATTCTTGGCGACTACATCAAGGCGGTCCATCTAAAGAATTTCCGCGAAGAGGACTGTGGCGGGGGACTCCATGGCTTCGGAGACGACCTTCTTGATGGCGTGCTCGATTTCCCCGCGTTCTTCCGCGCCCTGGCCGCCATCGGCTACACTGGCCCCTTCACCGTCGAGATGATACCCTTCTCGCGTCTGCCCAATCTCGTGCTTCCCGACCGGGTCCTTGCCGAAAAGGTCGTCCAGCAATTTATGTCGCTGTAGGCATGAGCCGTTGTTCAAATGGAAAACAGCGTAAGTCATGTCTTTGCTGTTTTTCATAATGTTTTGTTTCCCAAGTGGGTGTCGAATTGTACTACGGCAGGGGGAACAGACATTTCGTGGATCACACGAAATAACGCAATGCTATATTCCCTGTAACGGCACCTGACTAAGCCGGGATTTCAAGCAGCCGGGGTACGGGGGCGGCAGCTCCCGTAGAATTTGTAGAAGTGCAATAGGGTG
>JAFXSU010000138.1 GCA_017525435.1 Victivallales bacterium | reverse complement strand
CTTGCTCATCTGGCAAATGTCGCCAATGGCGATGCTCGCGCCGCACTGAACGCCTTGGAACTGGCCGTCGAAACCACTGCACCCGACGAGGACGGCACCATCCGCCTCACGCTGGCGGTCGCGGAGGAGTCCATCCAGCACCGCGCGGTGCTCTACGACCGCGAGGGCGACTACCACTTCGACACCATCTCCGCCTTCATCAAGTCCATGCGGGGTTCCGACCCCGACGCGGTCTTCTACTGGCTGGCCAAGATGGTCTATGCTGGCGAAGACCCGCGCTTCATCTTCCGACGAATGATCATCTTCGCCTCGGAGGACATCGGCATGGCCGATCCGCACGCCGTGCCATTTGTCACCGCCTGCGCCGAGGCCTTCGACCGCGTCGGCCTCCCCGAGGGGCACTTCCCCCTCGCCCACGCTGCGCTCTATTGCGCCACTGCACCGAAATCCAACTCGGTGCTGGGCTTCTTCGACGCACTGAAGCTGGTCGAGAAGGAACGAGAAGGCGAAGTCCCAAATCACTTGCGCGACGCCTCGCGGGACAAGGAAGGCTTCGGTCACGGCGTGGGCTACAAGTATCCTCACGAATATCGCGAGCATTGGGTCGCCCAGCAGTATCTTCCGTCTTCCCTTCAAGGACGCATCTTCTACGAACCCGGCGAACTCGGATACGAGGCTCAATTGGCTTCCCAAATCCGTGAGCGTCGCGAACTCCAGCTGGCGGCTCTCCGCGAAAACGAATCCCCTCTGGCGCCGCCCGAAATCCTCAGCTTCTCACCCGCTGACCGAGCCACCGAGCAGTGGCTTGCGCGGGCCGTGGATTCCCTCTCCGGGACCTTCGCCCAAATCCGTACCGAGCTTTTCCGCACTCGCACGCTCCAGCGCCATGAGCTGGTCCTCGACCTCACTGCCGACACTGGCCTTTTCACTTGGGAGGCCGTGCGAAAGACTCCCGAAGGCGGCGTCTGGGCACTCGTGCGCTCCGAGCAGGCCGCGCAGGTCCTCCGCGAACAGGCCGCGAACCTTCCGGGACTCCGTCAGCCGCAAATCCTTGTCGGTTCGCCCGAAGAACTCCCCACGCTTCTCGCCGATTTGCCAGATTTGCGCTTCGATTTTATTATTGGACGCAATTTATTTATTAATAAAGAATTATATAACAAATATCTGCATTCATTCCAAGCCCTGCTGGCATCCGACGGAACGCTTGCCCTCGCCGAGAATCTCCCGCGACATGGACAGCGCCTCTCCCGACTCGTCGAGACTCCCCTCCCCCACGAAATCGCCGATGCCGAGGAGAGAATCTATACGAATCCCGACGACCCACTGGTCAACTGGGATGTCGAGGATTTGCGGCGTCTCCTTCAGGAGGCGGGTTTCGCTACCCAAAATCCAACATTATTGGATTTACGACGCTCGCAGGTGCTCCCCGACGCCACTCTGCAACGTTGGCTAGACACCGACGATCCGCACAGTTATGCCTCGCGGTTGCTCGCCACTGGACTCAAATCAGAATATCTCGCGGAACTGGCCGCCGCCCTGCGTCCACTGGTAAACCACGCCGTCACCTTCTCCAGCCGCACCGCCATCCTCGCCACGACCACCAAATAGCGATATTGCGGGGAATGTTTGTAGGGCTAAACCTGACATGACTACTGTGCAACTTCCAGGATAAGCGTCTCGGGTTCCTCGGCATAGAGCCAGAAACTATCGTAGCCTTCTAAAGTGCCATAAATATAGGCGCGGCGAGACTGGTCGTATTGGAAAAGGCGGAAACGGCTTCGCAACTCATTCTTGCTGTAGTCGCTCAGGCGACCGGCTGAGACGGGGCAGAGGTTCCAGCCCTTCTTTAGCACGACGGTCGCGGTGGCGGGATTCTGCACACGGAGCCCGGTGGTGAATTTTGACTCGTCGTGGTAGGCAACTCCGCTGTCATTCACCGGCAGCACCCAATAGTAGTAGGGTTTGTCCGGCACGGCATTCATGTCGATATACGGAGGCGTGGAAACGGTGCCGATCTCCACAGATGTGGAATAATCCGGCGTGTCCGCACGGCGAATCTGGTAGGAAACGGCGCTTGACACCGCCGACCAACGAACCACAATGGACGAACTCGCGGTAGGCATGGGAGGCGACAGGACTACCGGCGCCTTGACTCGCCTGCCCGTCGCGTATTTCGTGGCATTGGAATACTCCTTGTTTGAACTGTCAACAGGCACCACCCAGTAGTAATAGGTCGTGCCCACAGACGCCGACGTATCGCGGTAGGAAGTCGATGTGACCGTGTTCATCACCGTGGAATTGGAATAATTTGAAGTCGTTCCCCTGCATACCTTGTATTTCACAGCGCCTGAAACCGCATCCCACATAACAGTTATGCCGTCATTCAAATCCGTGGTCGCTGTCGGTTGCGGAGCAACCGGCGTAGGCACATAGCCCGGTGCCTCAGAACGCGGACGGATGAAAAAGACATCGCCGCTCTTCCGCATCGCCCAAATAAACCAACTTTTTACATATTCATTGTCAGTATAAATGGTAAGTCCATTGAAAGAAGTATCCCAATCATCATCCCCAAACCAAAAGCTATCTTCCTCCTCATCATAATACCATCCTAAAAGTTCATTATCAATATAATTCACGCCGTCCCCAATGACAAGATACTGCAACGCAGAACACTCCCCAAACATCGTCCCTCTAAGTGCAGTAATATTGTCAGGAATGGTCAAATGAGTTAACCCCTCACAACCCCAGAAAGTGCTTCGTCCCAAATCCACGACAGAACTGGGGATTTCAACTGTTTTCAGGAAAGTACAAAGCAAAAAAGCATCGTCTGCCAGACTGACTACCGTGGATGGGATGGAGAAACCATTACCTGCCTTCCCCGAAGGATATTGGAAAAGCGTCTTGCCATCCGCACTATAGAGGACACCATCTTTCGCCTTGAAATAGTTACTTCCGGATGCAACGTTAAACGCCGTCCACACACTATAATAATTAAGTGGCTCATAGATACATGTGATAGTTCTGGGGAAAGTAAGCGTTTTTAAGGCAGAACCTTCCAAATCCAATTTCAAGTCGCCCAAACCTTCCCCATTCCACCCCGAATTATCAATAACGGTAACGGTATACTTCTTTCCCCCGTAGGAAATGGTTTCGGGGATATTCAGCGGCGATGTCTGATCCAGAATGTCGTCTGGAAAGATAAATCGGCAGGTTTTTCCATCTTTTAGGAGTTGATAGGTTAGCCCCATAACCGTGACCTCACGGTCTACTGCAGCCTCCCATTCCTCGTATAATTCCATAAACAACTCTTCGGAATCATCAGCATCCGGCCAACCAACTGCAGCCTCCCATTCTGATTCCAACCAGTTTGCGCCGTAGATATAAATACTGCAGAGCACACCTAGTAAAACGGTCAGAAAAAACTTTCCTAAAAATTTCATACGTGGTGACATGTCGTTAATTTTCTTGTTTTCTAATGTTAAAAGAGCGTCTCGTTTTCGTAATCTACTGTGGCCTGCGACAACCAATATAAACGCACAAAAGGAGACGCCCGAAATATGGGTGCCTAAACGTGTGTTTACATGATGCCGTGAAGGTCGCAGTTTCAGTAGATCACAAAGCACTATTCCAACGGAATTCACCGTTGGCTATGGGAAATGGAGAAAGACGTTGTTTTCGAGATTCTTAAAACTCCCAAGTGTAGAGAATAAAAGGAAACGCTATTAATGTAGCACAAAATCAGCCATTTGTCAGAAAAGGTGGGGTATTTTCGTCAGGTCGACTAAAGTGCCAAGTATAGTGTAAAACAAGATCTCCCAAGACTTGGGGATTGTCATTTGGACAATTTATAGATGCGGGTATGGGGTTCGTCGGAGTCGAATTGCAAGACTTCGAGGGATTTCCCATCAATGTGCAGACTGAGCGGCCACAACAAGACCGCCTGGACGCCAGCGGGAAGATGGATAGTGCGCGGCCCAGGGCGCTTGCTGGTATGGACGGCCAGGTAACTGGCGTTCGCGTAGATTGCATCATCGTCCTCGCTGTAGATAAAGACTCCTGCCTCGCGGGCGATTTTGCGCAGGAATTCGGGCGTCAGGCCTGCGTAAGCCGAGAAGTAGCTTTTGCCCTTGCGAACCACGGCGGGCGTCGTGCCGTCCGTCTTGTAGGCCAGGACGGCGATCTCGTCGTCCACCTGCGGCGTCGCGGCGGGCAGGAAGGAGTATTGCTGCGGAAGATTCAGCGGTTTACCAGCCTCGGCGTCCACCATTCCAGCGGTTTCCCGTGTGGTAAAATCCAGAGTGACGGAAATTCCTGTCAACTCCGCGATTTTCGCTGAATCAAGGCCCTTGCCGTCAATTACTCCAGGCGCGTAGAACCACAGCGCCGTCGCATCGTCCTCCGCGAGCCTCGCCTGAATGGCCGCACGCTCCTCATCGGTGAGGAAGAAGGTATCCATGAAGATGTAGAACTTGTAGTGCGGGAGGTCGGGGTTCAGGAAGTCGTCCGCCAGATATGCGTCGAAGGGTGCGCCGAGTCGCCGCAGGGCGAGCCGTTGCCAGACCATGAGCGTCTCCATGATGCCGTCCTGTGTGCGTGGGGCGCTGGTTGCCAGCGGTCGCAGGTAGGTCAGCGAGCGGTCGCAGAAGACCACGGCCACCTCCGCAACGGATCGCAGGTCTTGCTGTGGTGCGCGGTTCGCGAAAGTCTGCTGGAGCGTCGTCATGGTACTGGCCGTCTCGGTGTCGTCGAACCAGGAGCGCTGCCCGCCGGCGAGATTGCAGAGCCACAGTCCAGCATTGCTGCACAGCGAAAGCGCGAATTCGCGGCCGATGGCTTGTTCGGTCTTGTATGCGGTCGTGACGTCGCTGACGTGGTCGTTGGAGTCCAGAAGATGCGTGCGTAAATCCACCTCGTTGATCCAGAGTTTGTTGTGGAGGCGTAGCGTGGCGGGCGTGGGATAGTCGAAAGCACCTGGTCCGCCCATATCGCGGAATTGCGACCAATAACTGATGGGACCGGCAATGAAATCCAGGTCGGGGCACTCAATCACCTTGCGCAACTTGAGATATCCGACCTGTTCACCCATGAAGGTGCCGCCCAAGTCCATGATATGCCCGTAGAGGATGCCAGTGAGCAACTTGCCGCCGGAGGCCTCCTTCACCACACGGCAGCACTCCTGGATGTCCTCGTCCACCACGTCCGAGAGTGCCTCGGCGTAGTCGATGACCGCCCGATCCCGCGGCAATTTCCGGAAGACACCCTCCTCGGCATCGCCTGCGCGGGCCGCGCGCGAGGGAATCTGCGCCGTCGCCAGCGTGACGTCTGGCTGGCCCCAGGCGGCTTGGAGCGCCTCGTCCGTGCCATACTTCCGAGCAAGCCATTCGCGGAAATAGTTGAGCATCGCGGGGCTGTAGTCGGTGAGCGTGCCGTCCTTTGCGGGATCATCCCCTCCCCAGTAGTGCATCCACTGGCCCTCTTCGCCATCACTGGGCAGGAATCCCACCACGCGGTCGGCGTAGGGTCCCTCCTGGATGTGTTGAATCAAGGCAGTGAACATCTTCTTCACCTCCGCACGCCAGACCTTCGAGGCGAGGCTTGGGTGGCGCATCCGCGTTCCATCGTCCAGCATGACCAGTTCATCGGGATGCTCCCAATAGAACTCTGGATTCACGGAGTCCCGCAGGGTAATTCGCAGGAAGAGATGCGCGTCGGGATTTCCGCGCAGAGCGGTGTAGATGACATTGTCCACGAAGCTGAAGTCATAGTTTCCATCGGGGGCGTTGAGCAGCCGTCCATAGACGTGGATGAGCTTCAGGCCCGCCTTTCCGCTCTGGCGTGCCTCTGGATAGTTCACCTCCCCTGGATAGAGGATGGAGAGGAAGGGCATCGTGGGTTCGCCATCCACAAAAAGCGTGGGTTGCCCGAACGCCCCCGGGGCGACCTGGCTTGCCACCGGTGCTGGTTGATGGTCGTTCACGACCTCGATATCCCGTTCAAAAAGAGCGCCGTCTGCAAAGACCTCGCAGCCAGGCACCGCAAGCGCAAGGTGATAGGTTCCAGGGTAGAGATATTCTCCTGGTTGCCAACCGCACTTCAAATGCGCCTCCGTCGCGCCGTCCTCCAGTGCTCCCAAAGAAATCCGTCGGAATTCCACTCCGCCCTTGCTCAGAACCAGCTCGACGGGACGGAATCCAGCCAGCGGCGTTTCACAGTGCAAATCGAACTTCCACTCGTAGCTGTAGCCGCAGACTAGCTTCTCCACCAGCGGATTGTTCGTTACCACTCTGGGACGGCTGCCAGGTCGCGATGGCGGAAGTTCCTGCGGACGAGTCACCGCCAGTTCTATAGGAATGCGATTGGCTTTCATCGTGTAGGGTATGGCCCCCCAGTCGCCCTGCGGAGGGCGGAAGAGTTCCTGCGCATCCTGCCAGCCTTCCCCGCTAAATCCGGATGCTTTCCACGCATCGTCCGACGGTTCCTCGCGCGAACACTGCCAGCTGGCGTCCGAGCAGATTTTGGTCTCCGTGCCATCTGCGAATCGGCAGTCCAGTTCCGCCAGCAGCCCTGCGGCGTAGCGGTTCTGCTTGACCTCCGCCGAAATCACATTCCTGCCCACCCGGAAGTATTTCGACACTTCGCGGACCGGCGGGTTCTTCCAGTTGCCCGCATAGCCGACGGACTTGCCGTTGATGAAAATCTCGCCGTTGTCATCTGCGCAACTCTGGAGCCACGCCTCCACGGGCGCCTCCGACAACTCGAACTCCTTCCGTAGCCAGCAGTTGACATGATCGACACGTTCTGCGGTGAACCAAATCCAGCGGGCGGTCCAGTTCTCCTCCACTGCCTTGCGAATGCAGAAGCGAGCCGCATTCATCCGCAGGGGCTGCGGGAAGTGAAGGAGAAGCTTGCGGGTTTGCGGTGCGGCCTTGAGGTCCAGTGTCGTCACCGTGCCATTGAATTCCGGCAATACCTGCATCATCCAGTCGTATCGCTGGTCGCGGTCATTCCAGGCCTCGACATATACCGGCTGATGGAGTTGCTGCGAACTCAAAAAACTCAATGCGGCAGGGTATTTCGGAACCGCCCAGGAGAGTTCCAACGTCGGCGCGACACCGGTAAACTGCTCCGACCACGCGAACGGACCGTGTTTCCGAACCCCTTGCAAATCAATGCTTCTAGTCTTGAAATAGGTCACATCCGACCAATCCACGGTGCCCTCCAAGGCGGGCGGCGGACCAATTTGACTCAAAAACACATTGCGGAAGGCTGCCGTGCCGGTCGCCTCCGCCGGACCGGTCGCGGCCTGAAGAAGCAACTTCGCCTGAACCGCGGCGGCGGGACGCTCCGCGGCCGTCACTACCCTCTCCAGCAAGACAAAATGGTCCTTGGAGTCCACGTCATTCGCGCCCGCCGTGCCGAAGTGGCCGACCTGGTTGCCCTGCGCGTCAAACAACCGAAGATAGACCTTGCTGTCCGTGGTGACATTTTCGGTGCCACACCAGGCTCCGAACTGGAAGTCTCCCTCCGGCAACGGAATAAAGTCGCGGGTAATGGCGTAGATTCCGGCAGTGGCGGAGTCGTCCACCACCGTCAACACGCCATCCGCGATTGTCGTATGCCCTTCCCAGAACGACTCCTCCAGCGGGATCTGACTCGACACGGCACCCATGAAAGACAGTGCGACCAAAAGAAGAACGTAAAATTGACGCATGGCTTTATTCGATAAAATTGAACATGAAGGCAAGCAAGAATTGTCAGGTTAATATAATCGGAAAACACCATCCGGGCATGGCACGTCTCCTCAAATTCACTAAAACAACTTGAAGTTTGCGGTTTTGGGTTTATAGTAAGGGACTTTTCCGCGCAGTTCAGCCGCCTCCGTCCGGACCAGCCGTCCGGGGAACGGAAATTGAATCACCCTGATTGGCGGCGCCCGTGAACAACTGTAGGCCGCGGAGAGAAGATAGGAGACATCAATGTCCAAGACCAACCAGAGCGGCACGCACGGTCCCAAACACACCCTCTGCCGCCGTATCGGCTTCTGCCTGTGGGGCATGCCGAATTGCCCGACCAACAGCCGCGTCATCAAGACCCGTGGTGGTTCTGACGCGACCTCTACCGCCAAAGCCTATCCGCCCGGCCAGCACGGTCCCACCAAACGCCGCGCGAAGCTCTCCACCTACGGCGAAATGCTGCTGGAAAAGCAGAAGCTCAAGACTTTCTACTACCTGACCGACCATCAGCTGCTGTTCATGTATCGCAGCGCCAAGCATGGAGCCGGCAACCCTGGCGACAAACTGCTGGCCAACCTCGAAATGCGCCTGTGCAGCGTGGTGTACCGCAGTGGTCTGGCTCCGACGATCTTTGCGGCCCGCCAGATTGTCTCCCACCGCCATGTCCTGGTCAACGGCAAGGTCTGCGACCGCGCCAGTTGCCGTCTGAAGGCCGGTGATGTCCTCACCATCAACGACCAGCACTCCCCGATGATCGCACAGATCGCGAAGGCCAGCACCACCGTCGAGCTGCCGCCCTATCTTGAGAAGGACGCCAACGACAAGTGCAAGGTCACGGTTGTGCGCGAGCCCATGCCGGAGGAAATCCGCGTGGATGTCTCCATCATCAAGGTCGTCGAATACTACAACCTGCACTAATTTTCAGTTCAGGTGTTTGTCACGAGAGCCAAGCCAATTCGTTGGTTTGGCTCTTTTGTGTGTTTAAATCCATAAGCAAGTGAGTGAAAATGATCCGTGAACCGATTGAGTGGTCTCAGTTCTACTGGTATGCGACTGACCATCCGGAATTGCCACGTGTGCTGTTGATTGGCGACTCCATCGTCGTGGGTTCCCATGGTGCTGTGGCAGAACGACTCTCTGGCAAGGCGACCATCGGCATGATGGCGACCTCGAAGATTGTCGGCGACACGGGATTCCTCTTGGACCTGGAACTCGCGCTTTCGGATTACCTCCCCCAAGTAATTGTCTTCAACAATGGTCTCCATGGACGCAACTATGATGATGACTTCTATCGCGATGGGCTAGTCGTCGCCATCGAACGTATCCAGGCCAAGTGCCCGCATGCGAAACTCCTTTGGCGTTCTTCGACTCCCGTTACGGTGGACGGCGACCCGACGACGCTGGATCCCATCGTGAATGCCTTGGTCGAGCGCCGCAACCGCATCGCCGCCGAAGTGATGGCGGAACGCAATATCCCTGTACTAGATGTCTATCCGCTGTTGCTCAATCACCCAGAGTACCGTGTGCCTGATGGTTACCACTATCGCGCCGAAGGCTACAATTGCATCGCGGATTTCCTGGCACCTAAAATCCTTGAGGTTTTGCAGTAGAACTCGCCGTTCCATGCAAAAGCCAACGAAGGCTTCTGGGGCTGGATCCTTGAGTTAACACCGTGGTGACGAGAGTCACCACAACAGATTCCGTCGGCGACGAACGCCGACGCTGCATTCTTTTCGCCAATCTTATTTATTCCCAAGAAATTATATTGCAATTATATATCGTTAGGAAGATCTGAGAAACGACTTGCGGTTTCCTATTTCCAGAGTATGCTGGGGGCATGAGCAAATCTCCCGACATCTTCCTTACAACTGCCCCGGCACTCTGTTTGACGACAGTATTTGCCACAGGGATCGCCATTCGGCTCCACCATCTCGCATGGGGCTGGCTACTCGCCCTTGAACTTCTTTGCATCGCATTGCCATGGAGTCAACATCGCCCTGGCTGGGCAATTGCCCTGGCCGCAAGTGCACTGATGGGTTTTCTTCGAATGGCAGTGGCGGAAATGCCAAAACTCGACAATTATCGACAATTTTTGCCGCGTGACCTTGCATCCGCCGAACTCCGCCTCATCATTCACGAAACGCCATTGCTAGAGGATTCTCTTGTGGAACTCGACATCGGTCGCGGGCAAATCATCGCCGATCTCGTAACCATCCAAACCCTCACCGATGTTACGCCACACCATGCAACGGGGCGTGTCGCCCTGACCTCCACCGACAGGGAACTTCGCCAAACTCTCCGCAATCTTCAGCCAGGCGATGTCCTATTCACCCAAGGCACCCTTGTGCCCCTCCGTTCGGATGAACCATTGGAGGCCATTTACAGCAACCATCTTCGCTCACGTGGAATTCTCCATCAATATGAAGTACATGAGTTTGAGCTCCTGGCTTCACCCCCTGCCCACGGCATAGGGCGGCGACTGAATCAGGCACTCCGGCGACTCAGAGTGAAGTTGGCCCGACGACTCATCCAAAACATCCACTCTCCCGAAGCCGCCCGCTTCGCACTTGCACTGGGGTTGGGCATGAGTGAATTCATGCCACAAGAAAGTCGGCGACGTCAAGTGGTGTCCGGCACCGTCCATGTTTTTGCGATTTCTGGGATGCATATCGGGATGGTCACGCTACTCCTTTCAATGATGTTGCATTGGAGCGGACTTCCATTGTATTGGCAATGGGGCATGCTGGCACTCTGCTCTGCCAGTTATGTCCTGCTCACAGGCTCCTCCGTTTCCAGCATCAGGGCGCTCTGGATGGTCTGGTTGGCACTCTACGCCCATTGGCGTTTTCGCCGAACCGCCTGGCTCAACACGCTGGGGTGCGCAGGGGGACTGGCACTCCTAGCCAACCCTTGGCAATTGCTTGACCTCGGGTTCCAATACTCCCATCTGACGGTTCTGGTGCTTCTCCTGGGCGCACCACTGATACAACACCATGCTCAACTGCTTGCCGAGCGTAACGCATGGCTGCCTCGTGAACTGCGTCCACGTCATCGCACCAAAGTGCTTCAGTGGTTTGTCTGCGGTCTGGAGACCTCGCTCATCGCCTGGCTGGGCAATCTTGGCCTGGCAATGCACCTCACACCGCAACTTTCTTGGGGTGCGCCACTTCTGAACCTCCCTTTGGGACTCCTCGTTGCTCTGGCATTGGCACTTTGCCCGGTGCGGCTACTTCTAGGGACACTTCTCCCAGATTACGACCACCTGTGGGCAACGATTTTGGAACAGTCACTTCGCATCACAGAAGCTGTAGCCGAAAGCGGATATCGTTCCGCCTTCATCTACACTCATCCACTCCTTCCCATTTGGGCGGTGACCAGTTACTACTGCGTCTTTTTCACCGCCCTAATTTATGGAAATTATATAGTTAACTTGCCTGTTTTTCGGAAAATTACTGGGACAAACAGGACATGCGGGACATGCGGGACAAGGTAATCGCAAGCCACCGTCCCATCCGTCCCGTTTACCCATTAGGCAAGCTAAAGATACAGTTCCATGATTTATATATAATATGTTTATAATAAACAAGTTAAGATATTAGTAAATCAATTCTCATCCCACGGCACAGGTCCTGTACGGTTGCGGCCGAAAACCTTACTCCACGAGTTTCCAGAACTCCGCCTCGGAAATAATCTTCACGCCCAATTTCGCGGCATTTTTGAGCTTCGAGGAACCGCTGTTCGGGTCGGCGCACACCAGAATTCTGGTACTCTTCGTCACCGAATCCACCGGCACAAAACCATGCTCAGCGGCAATTTTCTGCAATTCGCCTCGCGGACGGCTCATTGCCCCTGTGAAGCAGATTGTCTCGCCGGAGTTCGCCGCCACGGGCACCGCCTCAAAATTTGGAAACGCCTTTCGCAGCAAAGCCATCTCACCGCTATCCAACAAATTGCGGATTTCAGTGACGATATTCTGCGCGACTACCTCGCCAATCCCCTTGATGCCCTGGAGTTTGCCTGCCGATATCTTTCCTGCGAGCAACTCTTCCGCATTGCAGTTTGCAGCAAGCAACCCGGCGACATTGCCACCCACCATCGGGATATTCAGGGCTGCCAGGAACGCAGTCAGCGGGGCCTTCTTCGCCTTCTCCAACTCGCTGAAGAAGAGGTCCGTCGTCTTGTCGCCGTAGCTTTTCTTGTCCAGATCTCCGGGCTGGAGATTCACGAGCTGCCCCAGTGTTCGAATCTGATTGTTCTCGTAGAGTTTGCGAATAAACGCCTCGGCGATGCCCAGGAAGCCCAGGCTCACAATGGAGGCATAAAGTTTCTGGACCTGCTTCTCGCCACAAGCGGGATTCACGCATTCCACCGTCGTCTCGCCAACCGCCAACGCGCCTCCGCAGAAGGGACATGCCTCAAGCTTCACGGGATGGCTGGCCGCCGTATGCTTGGCGTCAATCAGATGCGGAATCACATCGCCGGCGCGTTCAACGGTGACCTCGTCGCCCACGCTCAGCGAGCCATCCAAGAGGCATTTGGTCATCTCGCCGACCACCGGCATCGTGAGAGGCAACCGCACGCGGGAGATTGTGACGCCGCCCAACTCAACGGGTTCCAGCAGACCGACCGCCGAGAGCTGGCGCTTTCCCATGCTCCATTCAATGCCGTTGAGCGTGGTCTGTTTGCTCCGATTGGTAAACTTGTAGGCGATGGCACCACGCGGATGATGGTCGGTCGCCCCCAACGATTCCGCATATTGCGCATCCGCCAATTTCAGCACAATGCCGTCCATCGGATACGGAACGGTCGTGGCGATGCGCTCCTTGATCTTCTCCCAGTCGCGGGCGATTTCGCCGGCCTGAACTTCAAAGCGGATATAGTCGTAGTCCACGAACTCCAGGTATGCGCCCTGCTTGCGGTAGAACTCGATATCGTCCGTCCCGATAATGCCCGCTACGCCGTTGCGCTGATTCTTGAGTGGCTGTCCACTCTTTCCCAGGACCTTTCGATAAACCGTCGCAAATGCCTCGTTGCCAATCACAATCTCGCCCAGAAGCTCCGAGGTGCGTATATCGATCGGCTTGTCCGTGACGAATCGGATGATGGGGAGTTTCGCGGTGTAGTCCTCGCCCGTCACGCCGTCGCCGCGGCTGGAAAGCACCCCGTGTTCCAGGAGTCCGCTGATGCCGTCGAATTTTGGCTGGATGTAGATTTTCTCCTGTGGAGTGCGTGCATATTTGTTCACCCATTTGAGCAGTTCCTCCAGGCTATACGCCTTGTCCAGGCTGAGCATCGGCTTGGAGTGCGTGACCTTCGGCCCCTTCAGTTCCACCGGAGCAATCTGCGTTACCAGCGGATTCGCGGGATCCAGCCGCTTGAGCTCCTCTACCAGCGCATCATATTCCGGATCAGAAATTTCCGGCGCATTTCGGTTCCAGTAGAGGTCATTCGCACGGCGGATTGCCGCTTCCAGCTCCGCAATTCGGCTCTGGCTATTTTGGTTGGCAAAATCAAAGAGGTCCATGCGGATAATATGTCCCGTCTTGGCTGGTCTGCCTGACCGGATGCTACTTTTTTGCCGGAGCATTCACTGCCGACATAATTGCCTCGCCGACCTTTTCGCGCGAGGACGCCATCGCCTGGGTAAGCCTAACCAGCGGGAACTTCGTCCCGGCGAAGATGCGTTCAATTTCCTGTGCGCTCGACTGACGGTCCGCTGTATTATGGCATGTGTCGTCCAGTTCAATTGCACAGAGTGGCTTCAGACTCTCCTGGTCCAGCAAAACGAAATCCACCATCCTGCCGTTGAGCTGCTTGGATGCCGCATCCCAGTTCTGTCCACGAATCTTGTGGTTGAGCAGACATGCCAGATCCACCTGTGGAATCACATAGCACTGTGCTTCACACAGTTGCACCAACATTCGGAAAACGCCCTCCTCCGCAGGTGTCATCAGACGCGGCTGTGCAAGATAATGGTAACTGCCATTGCCCCTGGCCTTGGCACGGGCGGCTGGCAGCTGGTCCTTGCGGGCGATGATGATGGACAGAAGCACCATCGTCGTTACTCCCAGAAGCACTACGGCGAGCAATAGAACAATCATCAATGCATTCATCGGTTCCTCCTACTGAAAAGTTGCCTGAAGACGCAAAAGATTCGACTGGATGGCGTAAAACCATCTTGAATATAATGGATTATTCTCTTTCTGCCCAGACCGACGATGAAATCAACAAAATTGAATCCGTGAATTAGGATTAGAGGTGAATGCTACAATTGATGTAGCGCTACGCTACACCCCGCCTACGCTACATCGGCCTGCTATTTTCATTGCACCACGATGGTGGCCTGAGCGGTCTCCCAGCCCTCGCCTGGCCACACGAGAATGCGGTGCGGCCCCGACTCCAGCGTCATCGGCTCACCAGATTTCAACTTCCCAAGGTATTGTCCATCCAGATAGACATGCGCCTCGGCAGGCTCCATGGCAAGCGTGAAGGATATCTTCCCCGTGCGGTCTGCCCGATAGGTCCCAGGCGCAGGGGTCAACAGTTTTGCAGAGTGCCCGGCAGGATTTTCAAGCCGACTTGAAGATTCCTCCTCGTGACGGCATCGGTCACAACGTCGGAGCGGGATTGACTCCACTACCACGCCAGGCTGAGTCTCTCGACAGAAGGGCGAGAGAGACAGCCCGCTGAGATGGCAAAGCGGTCGGGTGACCAACCCAGGGTCTTCCTGCCAGGCGGCAGGAGTGCCATGATGCAGAATGTACTGCAATGCGCCGGCCACAGGTGCGGCGATGGCAGCGCCGACCAGTCCGGGATTTGGCGCGCCGTTCTTGTTGCCGAACCACACCCCCACCGTCCATTCGGGCGTTACCGCGAGACACCAGGCATCACGGTTGCCATTGGAGGTGCCGGTCTTCCAGGCGACCTCAAGATTTCCTGCGCCGGGCAGTTGCCTAGTTCGCATCATCTTCAGGAGCAACGATGTAGTGGCTGAAGACCAGTATTCCTGTGACTCCAAAGCCGGTCCCGGCTCGTCTTCCAAAAATTGCGGTGGGCGATAGCGTCCCAACGCAGAATATGCCGCCGTGAGGAACAGCAGACGTGTCTCCAGACCGCCAATCGCCAGACTCAGACCGGTCCGGGCGGCGGTCTGCGCCCGCGCCTCCTCCGTGGCCACCTGGTCGGACTTGAACAGTTCCAGCGGTGCAAGTACCTGGAGCACACGCTGCAGCCCCAGCCGTCGCAGCAGTCGCACGGCAGGGGTATTCAGGGAGTCTGCCAATGCGACGGCGGCAGAGACCTCCCCCCGATAGCTTCCATCAAAGTTCGTCGGCCGATAATCCGACAGTGCCAGCGGGGTATCCTGCAAGATGGTGTCGGCAGTGATCAGACCGCCTTGGATTGCCTCGCCGTAGAGGAAGGGCTTGAGCGCTGAGCCAGGCGAACGCCAAGCCACTGCGGCATTGACCGCCTCGGCGGTCATGTCGCCATCCGGCAAGGTCCCGACCATCGCCCGCACCTTTCCAGTCGCGGTTTCGATTACCACCGCCGCACCATCCTTTACTCCAGGAGCAGCAAGTCGTCCTTTGGCCATTTGCACTTCCACCATCTGCTGAATCTCCGGATAAATTGTCGTATGATATTCACGTCGATTCGGATATAGTTGTTGGACATAGTTCAGAAACTGCAATTCCTCAGAGACGGGCCACGCCGGCACCTCAAAGTCTCGATACCGCAATGGCTGACGTTTGATCTCCTCCGCCTCTTCCGCAGTGATGCGACCGGCACGCTGGAGGATTGCCAGCACCACGTCCCGTCGCCAAATCGCACGGTCGGGATGGCGATCCGGACGATAGCGGTTCGGTCCCTGAGGCATCCCCACCAGCACCAGCTGCTCGGCACGATTCAGATCGCGGGCGGGCCGTCCAAAGTAGAACCGCGCCGCCGCTTCGACGCCATAGATTACCCCGCCGTAGGGCAACAGGTTGAAATACTCTTCCAGAATTTCGTCCTTGGTGTGTTCCTTTTCCCAATTCCAGGCACGGCCAATCTGTCGAAGCTTATAGATGACGCCTGTTCCACGCCCGCAATACTGGTTGCCAATCTGCATCGAGATGGTCGAACCGCCGGAAATGACGCGCCGCGAGGTAATCATCTGCCAGGTCGCCCGAAGCATCGCCCGATAGTCCACGCCGTGATGCGTGCGAAAGTGGCGATCCTCCACCGCAATCACATCCTCCACCATCGTCGATGGAATTTCACTCAAAGGAATCGGAAAGCTCCAACGGTAGTCACTGCCACGTTCAATGTGGAAGAGTTCACCGTGGCCGTCATAATAATAGGTACTATGGCGGTATGCCGCTATCGCCTCCGGAGGCACATGCTGCTGGAGCATCCACCAATACACATACCCCGCAAAAGCCACGCAAACCACAGCAAGTCCCCCCAGGCACAAGATGAATTTGCGCCAATGGCGATATGCAAACTCTTGACAATTCTTGACAATATTAGACATACGTGTATATTCTTCTCCTGGACCAATATATTAGGCAAGTTATTCACCATCGGACGGCGTGGCATCCGCCCATTCCGGCCCATCTTCGGTGACTTTGGCAAGTTGCTCAATCTTCTTCTCGGCCTCGGTGAGCTTGGCGTTGCACTGCTTGCACAATTTGGTTCCCTGCTCAAAAGCTGCCATGCTTTCCTCCAGGGACAACTCGCCACTTTCCAACTTCGCGACAATCTCCTCCAATTTCTTCAACGCTTCTTCAAATTTAAGTTCTTCTGCCATAATTACTTAACCTCCAGTTTGAGTTTTCCCTGCGAAAGCAATGCGGTCACTTCCTGACCAGGACGGGCATCGGACGGCTTGCGGATGGCCTTCTTGTCGCCATCCAACAAGATGCTGTAGCCCCGTTTCAGCACGCCTTTGGGATCCAGCGCCCCCAATGGCAATGCGAGATTCTTCAGGCGCGCCTGACGTTCCGCCATGGCATGCGCGACGGCCTCGGGGAGTCGCCGCCGCAATTCATCTAGACGAATCCGCAATTCGCGTGCACGGCCTGGCAAAGCATTTGCCAGTCTCAGTTGTGCGTTATCAAGTCGCTGGGCTTGTTGGTGATAGAGATCCTGTGGATGCTGAAGATATGCGCAACTGGCCGAACGAACGAAACGCAACCGCGCATTGTCCAGCAGATGACGAATTGACCGGGGAAGTCGCTGGACAACATTCTTCAATGCGACCGCCAATTGAAGAACTCCCTCGGTAACCTCATTGGCGGCTTGCGTCGGAGTGATTACCGAAACATCCGCAACATAATCCAGCATCGTGACATCAATCTGGTGACCGACCGCGCTGACCACGGGAATCTCCGAAGAGGCAACGACACGCGCCAGTGCCTCGTCGTTGAATTCCCAGAGGTCTTCCATGGAGCCACCGCCACGTGTTATGACGATGACATCGCACGCCTTCCACGCATTCAGACATTGCACGGCAGATGCGACTTTGGTGGCAGTTCCCGCCCCCTGCATCGGAGATGCCACAATGCGCACATGCAAATTCGGCACCCGCGAATATGCGGTTTTCAGAAAGTCCTGCAACGCCGCACCGGAGGGGCTGGTAATAACCGCCACGCACTTTGGCCACAGCGGCAACGCCCTTTTGCGCTCCGGGGCAAAAAGCCCTTCGGCTTCCAGCCGTTTCCGCGTCTCCAGGTAGCGCTGCATCAAGCCGCCCTGGGTATTTGCCGGCACAAGTTCCCGCACGATGAACTGATACGAGCCGCCAGCCACATAGAGATCCAGGTTTCCCCTTACCAGCACACAGGCACCTGGCGCCAAATGCAACGGGGCAATTTTCCTCGCCCCGCCGAAAAAGGCGATGTTAATGGAGTTTCCTTGCTCATCCTTGAGCACGCCATAGACATGCCCGCTGGCATTTGACTGGATGCGCCCCAATTCGCCGCACAGCCAGATCGTGTCACCCAGATGCTCTTTAACCACACTCTGGGCATAGCGGTTCAATTCACCGACTGTCCAGGCAAAATTGGGATCATGGGGCATCATGAGGAATGAGGGGCCTTCGGAGCATGGCTCCTACGGCCGCCCAAGGGAATGAGGAATGGTTTTGCAAACGACCGCTCCGGCGGGCGAGCGAAATGAGATTTGCGAAGTGCCCTCTGCGAACACCCCGAGACGAATGGGCAAAATCAAGAAATGCCCCGCAGCCCGAGCCATGGACATGCGGGG
>JAFXSU010000137.1 GCA_017525435.1 Victivallales bacterium | reverse complement strand
GGTGCTCTTTATCCCGCTTCTGGTCATTTACAACCTCAGCTACTTCCAGCGCACTGCCATCCCTGGAACCATCTTCACCCAATTGCAGATCGACGCCGGATTGAATGCGGTACAGATCGCCTTTCTGAGTTCCTCCTGCATTTGGGTCTATTCTCTCTCGCAAATCTTCATCGGACTATTGGTGGACAAATATGGTGGCATTCGCATCATCCTCTTCGGCGGATTATTGTTGATTGCAGGGAGTATCCTCTTTCCCTGTGCTTCCACTTTTACCATGATGTGCCTGGGAAGACTGCTGACCGGACTTGGGGCAGGGACGATATTTCTGAGCCTACTGAAGGTAATTGACCTCTGGTTCGATCGCAAACACTATCCCACGGCACTAGGCATTATCTACTTCACCGCCTACTTGGGAGGCATTCTGGCCACCGTGCCCTTCGCATGGTGCTGTCGACACTTCGACTGGAAAAATGTCCTCTTGGGTGTCGGCGTGGCCACCATCGCCGCCTACGCCTTCGTGGCGACTTTTGCCGCCCGCCACAAGCTGCCTCCACCAGCCACGGCTCCCCTCTCGCTAAAACCACTGCTGAAACTGATCCGCAACCGCAATACCTGGCTGGTCTCTTTCGTCAGCAATATCGTTTTTGCCAACATGTTCGTAATCCAGACTGTATTCGGCATGAAATTCTTGCTGGACTTTTGCGGGTTATCGACCACGGCGGCAGCGACAGTCATCCTCGTCATGACCATAACACGCACCATCTGCGCATCGTGCCTTGGCCTTGTCTGCCGAATCTTCGACAATCGTCGCCGTCCGCCCTTGATTGCCAATAACGCCCTCAATCTTTTTGTGACGCTTTTCCTGCTGGTCTCCGTCGCCTTGCACGCTTCACCCTGGTGCTTTGCCGCTGGATATGTATTGTGCGCCTTCTCTTCCTGCTTTAACGCCATTGGCGTGATGATGATACAGGAACTCAATTCCCATGACATGGCGGCTCTGGCCCCAGGTTTCAGCAACATGGTCGCCTATTTGCTGGTGACCTTCCTGACCATCCCGCTTGGAATGTGTCTAGAGGCCTTCCCGCATCATGTCGGCACCAGTGGCGGAACTGTCTACGCCCCAATTGCATATATGACGGTCTTTGGTTTCATGGCCTGTCTGGCGGCTCTCAGTCTGGTCATTGCCGTCCGCCTTCCTGAGACACACGGCAAATACCTGAAGGAAAAATAAGGGAAATATATCTTTGCTGTGTTCCCCATAAAGGCACCTACTTGAACCACAAGCCAGATTTCAATCCACTCAAACTGCAAGACCTAGCGAAATCTTTTCACTTTAAGCCTTAAGCCAAAATTCAACTAGGTGCCCTTACGGGGGATAGAGCCTTTTGTGAAAATTGGTGTTCACCCCAAAACAACTGTCAAAACATGAGCAAACTACGCATTACCGGCACTTTCCTGGATGAGATCTCGTACGACATTCCGCACCACAACTGGGGGCCGGAGGAATGGGACGCGGATTTCGCGGCGATGAAGGCAATGGGCATCCAGAAGGTCTTCCTGATCCGCTGCTGCCTCCACAAGTTCATGGCCTATCCCTCGAAGGTGATTCCGGCGCACGGCGGCCTCTGGCACCAGCCGCCCGTGGACTGGATCGACCTCTTCCTGACCCTCGCCGAGAAGCACGGTCTGGAGTTCTACGCCGGAACCGGCGTGCGCGACGACCTCTACCCCGAACTCACCGAGGAGGCGCGGCTGGACGACGCGAAGGTGCAGGTCGAGATCATCGACGAGATCCAGTCGCTCTACGGCCACCGCAAGGCCTTCGCGGGCTGGTACATCACCAACGAGATCTGCCGCAACTACCCCGGCGCCGCCGAGCAGTTCGTGATCGAGGCCAGCCACGCCAAGAAGGTCACTGGCGGCAAGCCCGTGATGATCTCGCCCTTCTTCGCCGGAAGCAAGGCCCGCGCCGCCGCCAGCGACCCGACGCTGGAGTTCTTCGGCGTCGAAGGACATATCCAGCACTGGACGAAGATCTTCGAGGCAATCAAGGGACTCGTGGACATCGTCGCCTTCCAGGACGGCCATGCCGAACTCGACGAACTGCCGGGCTTTCTTACCGCCACCGCAGAGCTCGCCAAGAAATACGGCGTGACCTGCTGGACCAACGTCGAGTCCTTCGACCGCGACATGCCCTGGCGCTTCCCGCCGATCAAGTGGGAGAAGATGCTCTGGAAGCTCGAGCAGGCCGAGGCCGCCGGCATGACCGACGCCCTGACCTTCGAGTTCTCGCACTTCATGAGCCCCCACAGCATGTACCCATCCGCCGCAGGACTCTACGACCGCTACTGCGAATACGCCGGGCTGCCTGCGCGCGCACGCGATTTCCGCTAGGCGCGCGGCGCCTCAACGCAGCAGGAAGACGCGGGTCTCCATCGCCGCCATCGGCACCGTGAAGGCGTCGATGGAGACACCCAGCGTCTCGCCGGAATAGACATCCTCCACCGTGCATTTGCGCGGCAGGCGGATGGCCTTCTCCCCTTGCGCGACCGCATGGACGGAGAGCAGGTGCGCACCGGCGTAGAGGTTGTCATTCGTTTCCAAGTAGATATGCACGCCATGACGGCGCACCACTTCACGCAGGAACGCCGGACTCAGATATGCCCCACCGTAGAAGTAGCAGTTGCCTTTACGGGCGACCGCGCCCGCCGTACCGTCGGCGTAGTCCGCGAGTAGTTCGGCCTCCGGGTCGGCGACCGCGAATCGCGTCTCCACGGTGTAGTCACCGCCGCACTTCGCGCCCTTCGGGAAGGCCAGCTGGAGTGTTCCGGGAGCGACTTTCGTCGCCTTCATTCCAACCAATTCGCTCAGGCTTTCGACAGAAACTCCCTTTGGCGTAAGGAAGCCCGCACCGTAAACCGTGACAACCGCCACGCCCTTTTCGCGAAGCGCCTGGTAGGCGGCGCGCACCTCCGGCGTGTCCGCGAAGGAATTCAGGAAAATCACCACCTTGTATTTTCCGGCGGTCTTGACCACATCCTCCAGCAAGATGACATCCACGGGGGCGCCGATCCGCGCCAGCGGGAAGCGCTGGTATCCGAGCAGTTCGCCGTAGAGCGGTTTGAAGGAGCGACCCGGCGAGAGGAAGAGCTTGCCGTCGTAGTCATACTGGTAGCATTCGTTTTCGAGAGTGCTATTAATCTTTTGCGAGGCGGCAAGGAACTGGATCGCCTTCTCGTCAATCACCGCCGCAATTTCCGTGGGGTCGGGTTCCTGTTGCTCCATGATATATTGCCCCGCCGCGACTGTGTGCGTGTACATCTCCTTGATGGCAGGGTCGTCCAGCTCGTCTCCGCCGTGTTCTGCGAGTTCGTTCATCGGCATGCGGTGGGCCAGATACATTCCGGCATTGCGCTTAAGCACGGTGAGCGTCTGCTCCAGATTGATGGTCTG
>JAFXSU010000136.1 GCA_017525435.1 Victivallales bacterium | reverse complement strand
CTCTAACCTTTAACCTTTAACCTTTAACCTTTTTATGAAAGTCGCCGTTTTGATGGGCAGCAATTCTGATCTGCCGAAGATCCAGAAATGCATTGACACCCTGAAGTCCTTGGAAATTGAAACTGTAGTGCGCGTGATGAGCGCCCATCGCACCCCCGAACTCGTGGCGGACTTCACGGACCACGCCGTCGAGAACGGCTTCGGTGTCATCATCGCAGCGGCAGGCGGCGCGGCGCATCTAGCCGGCGCAGTCGCAGCTCATACGCTCCTGCCGGTCATCGGCATTCCTGTTGAAGGCGGCTCATTCAATGGCCTGGACGCACTGCTCTCCACCGTGCAGATGCCTGGTGGCATCCCTGTTGCCACGGTTGGCGTCGGCTCCGGCGGTGCCACCAACGCGGCGCTCCTGGCGGCGGAAATCCTTGCAATCGGCGAGCCGTCATTGCGTGAAAAGCTCATCGCGGACCGTGCCAAGCGCCGCGAGAAAGTCCTGGCCGCCGACGCGGAAATCCAGGGTTAGAATGCAAGGTTAGAGGTTAGAGGTCAGAGGTTAGAGGTTAGAGGGCAGAGGTCCTAAGAGTCTGAGATCCGACATCCGAGAACAGAGAACCTCAAGAAGAAATTAGAGTGAAAGCGCTGTTTCTCATCCTAACGTTGATGATGACGCTGTCATGCGCCCTGGCCGCACCACGGCTTTCGTTGGAAAGTCTTCTGGGCAAGGAGGGAAGCGATGGATTTCATCAATACCTCCCGAATGAAAAGCTGGACATCTTCGGAAAGGTCGAGACGGATGTCTTTAATCTGACCCTGCTCACCCGGCTCTGCGCACATGAAGTTGACTTGCTTTTCGGCGACCAACGCCAACCGGAACACCGCTTGAACTTTTTTGCAATGGACATCTCTTTCTCTGAAAGCGATTTCAAAACTTGGGATGTGCCATTGCGTACTGTGGATCCGCTGGAAGTCTCCGTGGTCAAAATCCTCCGCGGGCTATTCTTGCGTCACTTGCGGGAACGCCTGGGACTACGCAAAATTGCGCCACCGCCCTCCATCCAATTCCTTGCGGCCGCATTGGCCAACCGCATTGTCCATGACGGCAAGGGAACCACAGGCCGCTACCGAAAAGATTACCGCATTCCACGCCGACAGCTAGCCGCAGGTCATTGCCCGAACTTGACGCAACTGCTCACCGAGGTTCCGCCTTCGCAGTCGCGGCTGTTGTTTCGCATTTACCTAGTCCATAGTGATTTGCTGCTAAACTGTCTGGAGCGTGCGTATGGTCGCAAGTTTCCGCAATTCCTGCGGGACTGGTGGCAACTGGAATGTCAGGAGCAACTCGGCACCACCGAAGCGCTGGCGCGTGTTCTTGACATCCCCCAAAAGCAACTCCAACAATGGTATGTAGGACAAGTTACTACTGCCTTGGTTCGTGGCGGCACGCCTGGCGAAGTCCCAGAAGATGTCATTGAACGCTTGCAGAAACTGCTCACCATTTCGGTCATGGACCTGGGCGGCGCCGAGACCGTCCGCAGTGTCCATCTGGAAGACCTCCCGAAACTGCTGAAGAACCGCCCGGCGGATGTCTTCACGCTGGGCGATGTTCAGAGCGACCTCATGCAGCTCAAATTCTCTGCGTCGCCCATTTTTCAGGATGCACTGGACCAGTACATCGCAGCAGTCGATGCCCTGCGCCAAAACGATGTCAAGCTTTTTCGCAAGAGGTATCGCCTGGCGGAGAAAACCTTCGAACAGGCAGTCAAACTCCAAGGGACGGTAAGTGCTTTGCTGGACGAAGCGGAACATGCCTCAAGTCCAGTGGACAGGCTACGTACCGCCGCCTGGGACACCATCCTCGAACACCGCGAAAGACTCCGTGGGCCGATGGATCGCGCCATCGGTCTCGATGCAATGTGAATTCTCCCAATCACCTTTCAATCATTAACCTAGATTCCATCATAGGAAAATCGTCATGCGTCGCACCATTGCCATTACTCTTTGCGTCCTATCACTGATCGTCAGCATTGGCGGAATCATCTGCTGCACTGTGGTCGCAGGAATCACCAAAAAGCTGATCACCGAAAGCCAGGTGGTTGCCTTGGAGACTTCGATGCGGGCATACGCCGACTCTTTGGATTCCATGCGGGATAACATCGATGTCACGGGCAGTCAGATTCCCGTTTATGCCCTTACCCTCAAGAAGACCGCGAAACTCTTTGATGATGCGGAGGAGGCCGCGGTTGAACTGGAGAAACTAATTGTCATGGAGGTGCCCGTTCCCGCTTTAGGGAGTATGAAGCCTTTTGCGGGCCTGGAGAAAATTGTACATGACCTGCGGGAGTTCATTCCGCAGTTTGCCAAATCGCTCGACGCCGCAGAAAAGTCGCTGTCGGGTTACACGCCGGAGAACCACGAGAAGATCATCGACTCTATCGACAAGACCGTGTTGCTCCTCAAAACCAACGCCGACAAATTGCAGGAACAGGTGAAAGTCCTGCGGCAGTGCATCTATGGCTTCCTGGGAATCTGCATCCTGGCCGGCCTAGCCCATTGCGGACTCGCCACGGCCATCCTGCTGGTCTTGCCATCTTCCCATGAGCAACCCGCAAAACCTGTCCGCCGTAAAGTCTCTTTCGCCTAACCTCTCAAGGTCAGTAATCTACGAAGCCAATATCAACTCCATCCACGGTTTTTCTGGCGTTACGCAAAACGCCCTATCAAGAGAACGCCCTCATTGTAGCAGGCGTCTCCCCCGACATAGGACGGATGTCGTTTTTCGTGCGCCGGCCGCCTTCGACCAGTCGCCGTGCATACACGCATCTCGATCTCTTCCAATTGGTTCAACTAAACTACCGCCAAAGCACCTCCGAACTCTGCTATGCCAGCAACCTCGAACTGGTGGCAGATTACTGCGGCGTAGCAACAAACCAAGACGCCTTTCAGGCCGCCTGCTGGATTTCCCAATTCACTTTGGCGAACCTTCTGCCACATATCGCGATGCCGCAGTACTTCACCGCCCTGCGAGTCGCCTTCATCCGACTGATGGGCGGACGGCCTTGCGCACATGCGGTCCTGACCGGCTTGGCCTTGACCTATCTCCATGAAGCGGGCTGGCTTAACCTCACCCGGCTCTCGGTTACCGAGGCGGCGCAGTGCGAATTGCTGCTTCAGATGGCGCGGGGCGGAGATTTCCCCGGGCTGCCTTCAGAGACCTGGGATGCACTTTGGGAATGGACGCGTGGTGAACTTGCCCGTGCCGAGTGTCTGGAGGTATGATCCGTGAAGACGCCAACAAAAAAAGCCAAGTTCTTGATTGCCATCCTGCTATGGTTGGTAGCACTGGGACTTTTTCTAGGCTTCCTGGCTTGCGTGGACTCCCCCCTGCAATGGCTTTAACCTTCTCCCCGCAATGACGCTATATATGTTCATCTTCTCGACCGGACTCATCTGCTTCACCGGACTGGTATGGTGGCATCTGCAAAGCGGACTCTTGGACTGCATGCAGAGCGGACATCCGCGCGTCTGGCGCATGGCGTTGCTGTTGGCAGTCATCGTGCTGAACTGGGGTCCGTTGCTGATGGGCCGCCATCTCTTCGCCTCCACCAGCCCCTTCGGGCGAGCGCTGATGGTGGTCAGCTTCAGCTGGATGGTACTGGAGCTCTGGTTCGGAACCGCCGCGCTCGCGCTGGACCTATGGAACCTGGCCGCCGCACTGCCAAAATACATCGGTCATCCTGTTCCGGCAATGGCAAAGGCGGTTCTGCGCCCGCGGAACGTGATGTTCCTCTCGTTGGCTTTCACATTTCTGGCCGCCATCATCGGCAATCTCCAGGCACGTTATCCCCGCATCGCACGTTACGACCTCACGCCGCCCGGCGCCCCATCAGAGGAAAATGGTTATAATATATTACTAATAAGTGATTTGCATCTTACACAAGGGAAATACCCCTCCATCATGGACGCCGTGGACCAGGTGCTCGCCAGCGAAAAGCCCAACCTCATCCTGCACGCGGGCGACTTCCTCGACGGACCGCACCACGGCGACATCGAAGAACAGCTCCAGCATGTCAAAAGCTGGAATGTCCCCGACGGCAAATACGCAGTCTTTGGCAACCATGATGGCTATGCCGGGTGGCGCCACGCCCAAGGCGCCCATGAGCAGGCGGAAGTCACTCTGCTTGGGCAGCGCGTCAAGCACGTACTCGCCGAAATCCATCCATGGCTCCGGCTCGTAGGTTCCGACGATCCGGCCTGCTGGCTCCCCAATATGTTCGACAAATCTTCCGCGAAATCTGCGGACGATGACGAACCAAACGCCCAAAACATAGCGGATGCCTGGGCAAAGTGCTGCCAAATCCCTGATGTGCCCGCCGACGGCGTCACCATCCTCCTTCGCCATCAGCCCCACGATGCACATGGCGTTCCGCAAAACTACGACCTGATGCTTTGTGGTCATACCCACGGCGGACAGATTTTTCCATTTAATTTTGTTGTAAACGCCTTTCATGATTTCCGAACTCATCGCTGGTACTCCGTCAATTCTCGCTTGTGCATTTATATTTGCCGTGGTACCGGTTTCTGGGGTCCCCCCTTCCGTTTCCTGATTCCCCCTGAAATCACCATCATCACTTTGCACAGTCAATAAAGTCTATGTTGCACTTCTATAATTCCTTAACCCATCGAGTGGACGAATTCCAGCCCATCCAGCCTGGCAAGGTTGGAATGTACACCTGCGGCCCCACCGTCTATAACTATGCCCATATCGGGAATTTCCGTTGCTATGCCTTTGAGGACATCCTCAAACGAACCCTTCTGGCTTCCGGACTCCAGGTCAAGCATGTGATGAATCTCACTGACGTGGACGACAAGACCATCCGCGGCTCCCAGGCGGAAAAACTCCCGCTCCAGCAGTTTACGCGGAAATACAAGGACGCTTTCTTTGCCGACATCAAGACCCTCCGCATCCTCCCGGCCGATGTCTATCCCGCCGCAACCGAGACCATCCCGGAGATGATCCAGCTCATCCAGACGCTCTTCGACAAGGGCATCGCCTACCAGGCGGAGGACAAGTCCGTCTATTTCTCCATCGCCAAATGGCCCAAATACGGCCAGCTCGTCAACATCGACCGCGATTCCATGCGCATCGGCGTCCGCATCAAAATGGATGAATACGCGAAAGACTCCATGGCCGACTTCGCACTCTGGAAGGCATGGGACGAGGCGGACGGCGAGGTCGGCTGGGACTCCCCCTGGGGCCGCGGCCGCCCTGGCTGGCACATCGAATGCTCCGCGATGTCCTCCAAATATCTTGGCAAGACCTTTGACCTCCATTGCGGAGGCATCGACAACCTCTTCCCCCACCACGAAGATGAAATCGCACAATCCGAGGCCGCCAACGGCTGCAAGTTCGTCAATACGTGGATGCATTGTGCGCACCTGGTCGTGGACGGTCAAAAAATGTCGAAGAGTCTGGGCAACTTCTACACCTTGAAAGACGTTCTGGCCAAGGGCTACAGCGGGCGCGAAATCCGCTATGTGCTGATCAGCACCTACTACCGTCAGTCTCTGAACTTCTCATTCCAGGCGCTCGACGAGGCACGCGGCAACCTGCAACGCATCGACGCCTTCACCACCCGCCTCAAGGATTTGGCCAGCGGCTCCAGCGATCCTGCCGCCCCCGAAATCACCGCTTTGGCGAATGACGCCAAAGGGAAATTCCTTTCCGCGCTTCAGGAAGATCTGAATGTCTCCGCCGGACTAGGCGTGCTCTTCGACTTCATCCGGGACGGCAACCGCGCGATGGACGCCGGCAAGGTCAATGCCGCAGGTGCCAATGAACTGCTGAAGGCTTTGGCTTCCATCGACCAGATTCTCGCCGTCATCGAGCCTGAAGCGGCCGACGTTTCCGTTCCCGCCGAAGTCATCGCTCTCACTGAACAGCGCGCCGCCGCCCGCAAGGCGAAGGACTGGACGCTGGCCGACCAGCTCCGCGATCAAATCACCGCATTGGGCTGGGAGGTCAAGGATACCCCGAAGGGGCCCCAGTTCGTCAAAAAGTGATGTCGGCGATGCATTTCCTCACCTCTGAAGCCGAAGCACGCCTCAGCGCACTGGCCAAGTCAATTCTGGATTCGGATGGCTCCTGCCATGACTGGGACCACACCCTGCGCGTCAAGCACACCGCGCTGGCTTTGGGCGCCCAGGAAGGCGCCGATTTGGAGGTCGTGGCCACAGCCGCAATCCTCCATGACATCGCAAGGCCCCAGGAGATGGCTGATCAAGGCAAAAGCGACCACGCCGCCATCGGCGCGGCGCAAGCCCGAGAAATCCTTACCCGCGAAGGCATTGGCGATGACGCCTTCCGCGACCATGTGGCGGCGTGCATCCGCACCCACCGTTTCCGCAACCGCACTGGTGAAATCCCCGCCACCATCGAGGCGAAGGTGCTCTTCGATGCGGATAAACTCGATTCCCTTGGCGCCATCGGCCTTGCCCGCGCCTTCCATTTCGCCGGCAAAACCGGCGCCCGCGTCCACAACACCCCTGCGGAGGCGCTTTCCGGCGACTCCTATGGCCGTGAGGACTCCGCCCTCCGCGAGTTCCTCGTCAAGCTCCAGAATGTCCCTGACCGGCTGTTGACCGCCGCCGGCCGTCAAATCGGCGCCGAGCGCCTCGCCTTCATGCGGGATTTCTTTGCCCGCCTTGACCGCGAATGCGACTTGCCGTAATTCCCCTGTCTCTCCCCATGACTAAAATCGCTTTTCTCAGTGATATCCACGCCAATCTCGAGGCGCTGACTGCGGCGCTCGCCAAATGCGACGAACTCAAGTGCGACGAAGTGATTTGCCTTGGCGACACTGTCGGCTACGGCGCCAGCCCTGCCGAATGCGTGAAAATTCTCCGCGAAAGGGATATCCCATGTGTACTCGGCAACCACGACGAGTATGTCACCACCATTATGAATCCGGACATCGACCAGCTCCGGCCAGAGATCCGGAAGTCCATCGAGTGGACACAGGCACAGCTCTCCCTTGATGACCTCAAATGGCTCGGAAGTCTGCCGATGCAGATTCAGGTTGTCGACGATCTCATCTGCCTCCATGCATCTTTCACCAGACATCGCTGGAGCTACTGCCTGGACGAAATCACCTTCAAGAACAATTTTGCGCAGCAGCCCTGCCAGCTCGCCTTCTGCGGGCACAGCCATTCGCCGCTAATCGGAATCGACCTTCCTGGACAGGAATTTCCCTTTGTGGATTTCATACGGTCCTACTCTGTGCCAAGCGACAAAAAGGTGATGATCAACGTCGGTTCCGTGGGGCAGCCACGCGATCATGACCCCCGTGCATGCATCGTGACATACATCCTGGAGACTCGGCGGCTCGAATTGCACCGCGTCCCATACGACATCGAAACCGCCCAAAATAAGATCTATATGGCACGGCTTCCGGATCGCTTCGGCCTCCGTCTTGCCGCCGGAAGATAAAAAGAGGCAGGGCTGTGCGAGCCCCGTGTCTGAAAAACGCTCCGTCCGCTCTGCCACTTGGTTCGTTCTCGCCTGCTCGCGGGCGGGCAAAACCATGTCAAACGCCACTGCCAAATCCAAATTGCTGGCCATCCTCAAGCATTTCGAGGATCTCAACCCAGACATCTCGGTGCACGCCCAGCGTGAAATCAACGCCTTGGCGCAGGAATGCCCTGTCGAATATTTCCCCGAAATCGCCGCCGCCGTAGAACGGCTCATTGCACTCTATCAGGACACACCAACTGCACGAGTTGGCAAGGCCATCCTCAAGGAATATTTCGCCGCCCTGGAGAATTCTGCACGCCTCCTTGCGGAGGCAGGTGAAATCACCGCCATTCCCCACGATGAGAGAACTCGGACCTTCTCCACCGCGATGGTCCTCTATACCTCCGCCAACTACGGTGCACTCGACCATTGCAAAATCCTCAATCGCGCGGAAATTCCCGAACCGCTTTCCAATGCAGCCGACTCGTTCCGGCGGCGCATCGAAGTAGTGGATACGGTCTTCGGCATCGGTTTCGAGGCACTCTGGAACCTCAGTCCTGAACATTTTGAAGCCTGGGCAACCGATTATCTGGATGCCCATCAGGGCGACCTCTCTCCCGATGTCATCCGTGACCTCCTGCATGTCCTCGCCCCGTCACATACCCTCACACCCCGGATGGTAAACTGGCTCCTGACCTGGAGTGCCGACACCGCGCTACTCGAATATTGGCCGTTGGTCACACGATTCTCTGACCGGCTTCTCGGCCGACTGGCACTCCGCAATTGGGCAAAACAAGCGGGAAAGCCACGAAATACCTCCCTGGCACACCTCAAACTGATGGTGGAAGGTGAACATCTGGACGACGAACGGCTGCTCGCCTGGCTCACCAACACACTCCAGAATTTCGGCGAGGGCGTCGAGCGTTTCATCCAGCTGGACCGCAATATCTCCGCAGACGAGGAGGCGTGGGTGAATACCGCGCTGCGCTCCGAACTGCGCACCCTCTCCACCACCTATGTTCCCATCTTGATGCTCGCCGACCACCTGCTCTACCAGCCGGATGGGGCCGCCAAGCTCGCAATGGCCTTCCTGGGCATCATCGGCAAGGGCCTGAACGAGTGGGAAGAGCAAATGAACGACTTTGCGCAGAAAATCATCCGACGCGCATTTCTAATTGATTTGAAGGAAGGGCGAACCCCCGTCGAAACCATCCGGAAATTCACCTTCGGCGACCAGGTTGCCTTCACGCTAATCTGCAATGAACTGGATTTGGTCAGCCAGCAGTTTGATTCGGTCGCCCAGCGCGAAGTTGTCGTACGGAAGCTTGCCATCTTCTACGCCAGCTACCGCAGGGCACCGTTGCTGGGGATGGAAGTCGCACGGCGATACCGCCATCTGGCGCGTATTCTCCACGAGGACTTCCTACGCAATCATCTCAGCGAACAGGAGTACGCCGAAGTCCAGAGCGCGGACTTCCTCCACGAACTCTCCTCCATGGTCTCCCTGGCCAAGCGTTTCCTGGATCATCGGCGGGCGCTGGAGATGACCGTCGAGGAGATGGTCGCCTCCGAAATGGAATTTGTCGCCGAGACGCGCACCCGCCGTTTGAAATATATACGAAGCTACTTGGAGACTTGATGAGACTATCGTTTTTCCGCGGAACATTTGAAATCATTCCATGATGCCATGTACCCCGAAAACCGCCATCAAATGCCCGAAAATTGAAAAAAACAGGAAAAAAATTCATAAATTATTGATTTTCGCTTGAAAAAAAAACAAAAAGGCACTAAAGTTATGGTTAGTACCTCTTTTTGAGGCGTTGTTCTCTTATGCCGGCATCACTTCGGAGGTCGGCGTTGTTTGAAAAAAGTCACCAAAAAGGAATCCTCAAATGGCCAAAGTTGAATTCTGGGATGTCAAAGCCCGCGCGAAGGTCAAAGCCGATGTCATCAAAGTCGTGAAGTACGAGAATGGTCGCTTTGCCGTCAAGGGCGAGACCAAAGATGGTCGTAGCCTGACCCGCTTTGTCAGCGCCGCCGATGCCGAGAAGTACAAGAAGGATCTGAAGAAATAATTTTCCTTCGACAAATCTTCCGAATCGCGAAAGCCCTTGAAGGCCAGGCTGTAAGGCACGGTTTCCAGGGGCTTCTTCGTGTCTGGAGGAATTGTGATGATTTCTGAAAGCGAACTGCAATTCTCGTGCGTGCACGCCAACGGACCGGGCGGGCAGGGAGTGAATACCTCTTCCAGCGCGGTTCAGTTGCGCTTTGACGTCAAGAACTCTCCCTCGCTTTCCGCTGAAATCAAGGAGAGATTGCTGCGGCTGGCAGGCAGTCGGGCAACCGCCGACGGCGAAGTGGTCATTCTGGCGACGGAGTTCCGCAGCCAATTGCGCAACCGCGAAGCCGCACGGGCGCGTCTCCAAGAACTTCTCGACCAGGCTGCCACACCACCAAAGCCACGCCGCCCCACCAAGTGTCCGCGTAGCCAAAAGCTTCTGCGCTTGCGGGCAAAACGGATTCGCTCTGAGCGCAAGCGCAACCGGCGACCACCGACAGGCGAAGACTAGACAGCTGGTTCCCGACGCATCCCTTTATCATTATATAATACAGTACAACATGATTTTGTCATTCTTCCTCTTCGTGCTGGGCCTCGTCCTGTTGGGCGGGCTGATCGTCCTTGGTTGGGCACTCATCAAACTATTTCAGTTCTTTCCTCTGTGGCTGGAGGCCAAGGCGGCCGGCATACCTTTCTCTTTCGGCACGATGTTCCTTCTGCATTTCCAGAAGCTGAATGCCGCTGACATCTTCGAATGTCTGAAAGTCCTGAAAAAGGCCGGCATCCAGGTTTCCACGGAAGAACTCATCGACCATCAATTGGCTGGCGGACATCTTTCTGTCGTCCGCGAAGCCGCCGTGGCATGTGACAAGGCGGGCGTACGGATGGGCTTCCCCGCCATCGCCGCGCTGGATTTGGCCGGCAGGAACATCGCCAAGGCCGTCCATGAACACGTCAACCCTGTCGTCATCCCGTGTCCGCCACGGCAGAAAGGCTACGAAAATGGTCTGGTCGGCGTGGCCAAGGACGGCATTTCGCTTGCCATCAAATGCCGCATCTCCGTACGTACCAACCTGGAACGGCTCATTGGCATGGCGGGGGCCGAGACCATCGTCGCCCGCGTGGGCCAAGGCATTGTGACCGCCATCGGAAATGCCAACAGCCATCGCGAAATCGTCGAGCACCCCTCCATCATCTCCGAGCAGATCCTCGCAAGGGGACTGGACCAAGGGACATGCTACGACATCCTCTCGCTGGACATTGAGGACGTGACAATTCTGGACAACGTCGCCGCCCGGCTGGCACGCGAACAGGCCGAGGCCGCCAAATTGATCGCCCAGGCGCAGGCGGAGGAGCGCCGTTCTCTGGCGGTCGCGGCTGGCCAGGAGATGGTCGCCAAGACCACCGAGATGAACGCACAGCTTACCGGCGCCAAGTCGGCCATCCCCACTGCGGTGGCCGGTGCCTTCCAGCGCCCCGGCGCACTGCGCTCCCCGCGGCTCCGCCCGCTGGTCGGTGATCAGAACAAGTGGAGCGCCCCCCAATGAAGAATGCTTCGCATCCAGCCGGGTGATTTTCCGCAACCGACTTGTAATCTATGGAAAAAGCGTTATATTAAGCGACTACGCAATTTCCCTACCATTTTTGTTTCGTTCATAATTGTTTAGAAAACAGAGTACTAATGCCTACTATCAATCAACTGATTCGTAAAGGCCGCACGGATAAGCCGCGCAAGAGCCGCGTGCGTGCATTGGCGCACTGCCCGCAGCGTCGTGGCGTCTGCATGCTGGTCACCACCCGTACCCCGAAGAAGCCGAACTCGGCGATGCGCAAGATCTGCCGTGTCCGCCTGACCAATGGCCAGGAAGTCACCGCCTACATCGGCGGCGAGGGGCACAACCTCCAGGAGCACAGCGTCGTGCTGGTGCGCGGCGGTCGTGTGCGCGACCTGCCTGGCGTGCGCTACCACGTGGTGCGCGGCAAGCTGGATACCCTGGGCATTGACAAGCGCCGTCGCGGCCGTTCCAAGTACGGCACCAAGCGGCCGAAGCCGGGTGCAGATGCGAAGAAGAAGTAATCTCTTGAACTATAGGTAGGTAATTACCAATGAGAAGACGTCAAGCTTTCAAGCGCGCGCTGATTCCGGATGTGCGCTACAACAACGAGTTGGTTGCCCGCCTGATCAACACGATCATGCTCAAGGGCAAGAAGTCCGTCGCGCAGGAAATCGTTTACGGCGCGTTCGACATCCTCAAGCAGAAGCGCTCCGACATTGAGCCGCTCGACCTTTTCCTGGCCGCGCTGGAGAATGCCAAGCCGCGTCTGGAGGTCAAGAGCCGCCGTGTCGGTGGCGCGACCTACCAGGTCCCGCTGGAAGTCCCCGCCGCCCGTCAGGTCGCCCTGGCGATGCGCTGGATTGTGACTTACTCCCGCGCCCGCAAGGGTATCGGCATGCGCGATGCACTCGCCGCCGAACTCCTCGATGCCTTCAACAACACCGGCAACACCATCAAGAAGCGCGACGACGTGCACAAGATGGCCAACGCCAACAAGGCCTTTGCCCACTACCGCTGGGGCGGCAGTGGCAGCGGTGCCAGCAGCAACTAAACTTCTTTAGCGTCCTGGAACTTTTTCAAAAGGTTTCGGGGCGCTAACCCTTTTCTTGTCCAATGTGTGCGGCTGATGCCATCCGAAATTTTGGCATCATTGCGCACATTGACGCCGGGAAAACCACCCTCACCGAACGCATCCTCCTGGAGACCGGAGCAGTGCGAGTCGGCGGGGCAGTGGACGAAGGAACCACGGTCAGCGACTACCTTCTTCAGGAACGTGAACGTGGAATCTCCATCGTCAGTTCCGCCATCACCTGCCACTGGAAAGAATGGCAGTTCAATCTGGTGGACACTCCCGGTCACATCGATTTCACCGCCGAGGTCGAGCGGTCGCTCCGCGTAATGGACGCCGCGATTGCGGTCTTCTGCGGTCTCCGCGGCGTTCAAGCCCAGTCCGAAATGGTCTGGCGACGCGCCCAGCGCTACGGTCTCCCCGCCGTGGCGTTCGTCAACAAGCTTGACCGCGAAGGCGCGGACTTCGATGCCGTGGTCGCGCAGTTGACGCGGCTTTTCGCCCCTGCACGGCCGTTGGTCCTCACCCGTCCCAACGGTCACGGCATTCTAGATGTCCGCTCGGATTGCACGGCGCGCAATACGCTTCTCGAACAACTCGCTGAAGTGGACGAGGAGGTTCTGGAACGCTTTCTGGCGGACGAGGAACTGACCGACGACGAGTTGATCCGCGCCATCCGGCGCCAAACCCTTCGGCTCTCCGTCGTCCCGGTCTTCGGTGGCAGTGCCGCAACTGGATTGGGCGTCGTCCAGCTGTTGGATGCGGTGGGACAGTTGCTCCCCGGGCCAGCGGAAAGGCTTGCCTCCAGTGCCGCCAAAAAGCATTTCCCGATTTCCAGGGAACGTCTGGTGGCGCAGGACGGGCATGAGTTCGTGGTGGCGTCAGTCGTCAAGGTCATGCGTACCGCCTGGCCAGGCGACTATGTGGTTCTCCGCATTTACTGCGGGATCCTCCGCCCCGGAGCGGTTCTTCGGAACCAGAACCGTCCCCTCGCCGTGACAGTAGGCACCATCTGGCGGCTGAATGCCGCTGACCTCGCCGAATTGGCTTCGGCTGAAGCTGGCGAAATCGTGGGTGTCTCGACGGCCGATGCCGCGCCGTTGCCGTCATTCCGAGCCGGCGATACGCTGGTCGAGGAAGGCGGGCCCCTGTTCCGCCTGGCACGGATGCGCTTCCCGGAACCCGTGGTCTCCGAGGTCTTCGCACCCGTCACCGCCGCCGACCGCGATCGCCTCGCAACCGCGCTGACGGTTCTGGCCGAGGAGGATCCCACATTGCATTGCCGACGGGGACCTGTCGAGAGACAGTTCACTGTCTCCGGCATGGGCGAACTCCATCTGGAGGTCGTCCGGGAGCGTCTGCGCTCCGAACATCATGTTTTGGTCCGCACGGGCCAGCCACAGGTCGCCTATCGGGCGACGATCGACCAGTCCGTGCGCCTCAGACGAGAGTTTCTCAGGCAGCTCTCGCCCACCGTGGTCATCCAGGCCGCCGTGGAAATTGAGCTTGAGCCGTTGCCGCCAGGCACCGGAAACCGGGTCGAGTTCCCTTGTCGGGGCTCCGCCCGACTGCCCGAAGATTGCAAACTGGCAATCGAACAGGCAGTTGATGAAGTCGTCACAGCGGGCAGTCCATCCGGCTACCCGATGACGGATACGCGCATCACAGTTCTCGAGGGCTCCACCACCATGGCGGAGCCTTCCGAACCGGCGTTCTTAACCGCTGCCCGGAACGCCCTGAGCGACGCACTCGCACAGGTCCGGGAAGTTGTGCTGGAACCCGTGATGCGGATTGAAGTGAGCGCTCCCCAGGAGCAGGTCGGCAACGTGATGTCCGATTTGACCGCCAGACGCGGCCGCATCGAACAACTCGATTCCCTGCCGCCGGGAAACGCTCGCGTGGTCGCGATGGTTCCTCTCTCCGAGGTGCTGAACTACGCATCCAGCCTCCGGTCACTGACTGGAGGACGGGCCGAATTCACTGCCGAGCCCGTATGCTACCAGCCACGTTGAGGAATTGTCACAAAAGAAGAAGGAAAACACAGAATGGCCAAGCAGCAAACCACCATTCGCATCCGACTCCAGGCGTTTGAGAACACCATCCTGGATCAGTCCGTCGCGGACATCGTCGGAACCGTGCGTCGCACTGGCGCTCAGGTCGCAGGGCCCATCCCCCTCCCGACCAAAATCGAACGCTTCACCGTGAACCGCTCCCCCCATGTGGACAAGAAGTCCATGGAGCAGTTCGAGATCCGCACCCACAAGCGCGTGCTGGACATCATCAACCCCACCGCCCACACGGTCGATGAACTCAAAAAGCTCACCCTCCCTGCCGGCGTGGATATCGTCATCAAACTCTAAGCCAAGGAGACAATTACCATGAAGAAAGGTCTCATCGGCAAAAAGCTCGGGATGACGCACATCTTTTCTGAAAAAGGTGAACTCGTGCCCGTCACCGTGATCGAATGCGGTCCCTGCACCGTCGTCACCGCCAAAACTGCCGCCAAAGACGGCTACAGCGCACTGCTGCTCGCCTTCGGCAGCCGCAAAGCCAAGAATGTCAACAAGTCCATCATCGGAAACCTCAAGCCCGCCGGTCTGGATGCCAATCCACCCGCCGTCATGAAGGAAATCCGACTGGACGCCGATCCCACCCAGCAGCCCGGCGACAAACTCGACGTGGATGTCTTTGCGGTGGATGAGTTCGTGGACGTCTCCGGACGCACCAAGGGTCACGGCTTCCAGGGCGTCGTCAAGCGCTGGGGCTTCGCGGGCGGCCGCGAAACCCACGGCGGTGCCTGGACCCGTCGAACCGGCTCCATCGGCTGCTGCGAAAAGCCCGGCAAGGTCTATAAGGGCCACAAGATGCCCGGTCACATGGGTGACAAGAACCGCACCGTGCAGAGTCTTAGGGTCGTGGGCATCCGCCCCGAAGAGCACCTCATCCTCGTGAAGGGTGCGATTCCCGGAGCCCCCGGTGGCATCGTCACCGTCCGTAGCGCCGTCAAAAAATAACGGGAGGGAGTGACAACAATGGCTACCAATCTGAATGTCAAGAACCTGCAGGGCGCTGACACCGGTGCCGTGCTCGAAATCCAGGACGCCTGGCTGGAAGCAGTCAAAGGCGAACAGGCAGTCAAGGACTCCGTGGTCGCTTTCCTGGCCCGGATGCGCTCCGGCACCGCCTGCACCAAGAACCGCGCATCAATGAGCTCCCGCAGCCAGGCCAAGCCCTGGCGCCAGAAGGGCACTGGTCGCGCCCGCTCCGGCGGTGCCTCCAGCCCCGTGTGGCGCGGCGGCGCGGTCGCTTTCGGTCCCAAGCCCCGTTCCTATGCAATCTCCATCAACAAGAAGGTCGAGAAGCTCGCCCTCAAGCGTGCCTTCACCGACCGTGTCAACGATGGCGATGTGATCGCCGTGGACAGCTTGGAGCTGGAGAACAACAAGACCAAGACCATGGTCGCGGTCCTCAAGGCTCTCAACGCCGGCGACAGCGTGCTGGTGCTGGTGGACGACTACCAGGATAACCTGGACCTGGCCGCCCGCAATCTCCCGAATGTCCTCGTCATCAAGGGAAGTGCCGTCAACACCTACCTGATGATGCTCTTCAAGAAAGTCATCGTCACCCCGGCCGCCATGCAGCAGCTGGCTGCCCGCCTGGTGTAAGGAGGAAATCCACCATGTCTAGTAACTTCAATCCCTACAGCGTGGTTTACACCGTCCTCATCACCGAGCGCGGAACCACGATGACCGAGAAGTACAACAAGTACCTCTTCAAGGTCAATCCAAAGAGCAACAAATACCAGATCAAGATGGCTGTCGAGCAGATCTTCGACGATGTGAAAGTCGCCGACGTGAACACCATGAACATGCTCGGGAAGTCCAAGCGCATGCGCTCCGCCAAGATGGGCAAACGCCCCGACTGGAAGAAGGCCATCGTCACCCTCAAGGAGGGCAAGATCGAGCTGCTCTAGCAACTGACTGCCAAAACCATTCATCCCAACCAGAAGAGAATCTAAGATGGGAATCAAAGCATACAAACCCACATCTCCAGGGCGGCGCTCGATGGTGGTCAGCGACTTCGCGGAACTGACCCGTCGCACCCCTGAGAAATCCCTCACGGTCGGCAAGCACTCCACTGGCGGCCGAAACAACCTCGGACGCATGACCGTCCGCTTCCGCGGCGGCGGCGTCAAGCGCGCCTACCGCATCATCGACTTCAAGCGCTGGGACAAGGACGGCGTGCCGGCGAAGGTCGCCCACATCGAGTACGACCCCAACCGCACCTGCCGTATCGCTCTCCTGCACTATGCAGACGGCGAAAAGCGCTACATCATCGCCCCGCTTGGTCTCAAGCAGGGTGACACCGTGATGAGCGGCACGAACGCCGAGTTCAAGACTGGCAACTGCCTGCCTATCGAGAACATTCCGGACGGACTGAACATCCACTGCATCGAAATGAAGCCCGGCAAGGGTGCTCAGATCGCACGCGCCGCTGGCCAGTACGCCATCCTCCGCGCCAAGGAGAAGGGCTATGCGCAGGTCCGCCTGCCCTCCGGCGAAGTCCGTCTGATCAATGTCAAGTGCCGCGCGGTCATCGGCCAGGTCGGCAATCTGGAACACGGCGACATCAAACTGGGCAAGGCCGGCAAGGCACGCTACCTCGGCTTCCGTCCCCATGTCCGCGGTGTCGCGCAGAACCCGGTTGACAGCCCGATGGGTGGTGGTGAAGGCAAGGCCGACGGCGGCGGACACCCGCAGTCCCCCTGGGCCCAGCTCTCCAAAGGCTTCAAGACCCGTAAACCCAAGAAGCAGTCTGACCGCTTCATCATCTCTCGGAGGAAGAAGAAGTAATGTCCAGAAGCATCAAGAAAGGACCGTTTGTGGACGCCTCTGTCCTGAAGAAGGTGGAAGCGGCCATCAAGGCTGGCAACAAGAAAGAGGCCATCAAGACCTGGTCTCGCCGTTCCGTCATTCTGCCTGAGTTCGTCGGGCAGACCTTCGCAGTTCACAATGGAAAATCCTTTGTGAACGTCTTCATCACGGAAAACATGGTCGGTCATCGCCTCGGCGAGTTCGCGGCCACTCGGTTGTTCCGCGGCCACGGCCAGATCTCCGGCAAGTAATCTCCCCGGACTCGCAGCCTGAAGCTGATTCAAAGCGCCGATGCCTAGTGTGTCGGCGCTTTTTGCTTTTATAGAACCTCTAGCAATATGCCAACCTAACCATCACATATTTTTCCTGTTTCCCCCCAAAAAAAGTCATAATCATATTGAAAACGAATATTATTTTTCCTATAATTACAATGTGTCTTTTTATTCGTCTAAAAATCACCAAACACCAATTTTACACCGATGAAAAAAACCTTTACCTTGATTGAACTCCTGGTCGTCATCGCGATCATTGCGATTCTGGCCTCCATGCTCCTGCCCGCGCTCTCCAAGGCACGCGCGAAGGCCCGTGCCATCTCCTGCATGAACAACCTCAAGCAGCTTGTTCTCACCAGCATCCTTTATTCCACCGACAATGAGGACTACTTCCTGTCCGCCATGGCGGATCCGGTAAAAAACACGGTGAATGGCACCGGTTACCACTACTATCCCGTCTTCGTGAAGATGAAGGTGGAGATGGACGTGGCACCGAAGATGATGGAATGCCCGGACAGCATCGTCAAGGTCAGCCAATACCTTAACGTGAACGATGCCGCCGACTACTACCCCAACCGCAAGACCGCACAGTATATGTACTCTTACGGCATGAACATCCTGAGCTTCGGTATCTGGAACTGCGCTCCACAATACAGAAGCAATGACGAACGCATCTGCGTGAACTACTCGATGATCACCGGCAACCATGGTAAACCCTCCAAGATGGTTTATCTGGCCGACTCCACCCCGCACGCCTACGATGACTCCCTCACAAACGACTACACCTGCTTCATCTACCCGTGGCGCTGGTACATTGACGGTGCGGGCGCATACGGCTGGTCCTACCCCATTCGCTATATGCATGATGGCAAGGCAAACATGGTCATGATTGATGGGCATGCCGAGTTAAACAATCCCGGAAAGGTCACTTACGGCGCAGGAAACCCGAAATTCTACCAGCACTGGAGTCCCTGTTGGGATGGAGGTTATCGTGACGAAGATAACCCGGATCTCTGGTAAGACGCCTGCCAACCAGTTTGCCTGATTCGACCGCGCGGCTTTTTTCGTAAAAAGCCGCGCGGTTTTTTCATGATTTTGGTGTTTTTGAGCTTATTCATTTGATTTTAACGATAATTTACCTATAATTAAGGAAATTCCCATTTTTCTTTCGGTTAACCCAACAAATCTTTTCATCGAATATGAAAAAGACCTTTACCCTGATTGAACTCCTGGTGGTCATCGCCATCATCGCAATCTTGGCCTCTATGCTTCTGCCCGCCCTCGCCAAGGCCCGTGAGAAGGCTCGTGCGGCTTCCTGCATCAACAACATGAAGCAGATTTCGCTGACCAACATCATGTATGGCGAGGACTACGACGGACGCCTCACAGCCTATGTCATCCCTTACAATAACACCTACAATCCCTGGCCGTGGATGATGTCCTATCTCTACCAGGTTCCGCCGAAGACCTTCTACTGCGCCAGCACCCCGACCACCGGCATCTCAGGCTTTGGCGGTGGCGGAAAGATGTACCGCGACACTACTTTGGATGACACCGCCAAAAAGACAGCTCGCGTTAACCTCACCATCGGCGCGGTTATCGCCCATGTCGGCTGGGAGTCCAGTTCCATGCACATTACCACCCAGTCCCAGGTCATCGCCGCCAAGGCTCGTCCCGCACAGTGGGTGGTGTACATCGACACCGCCACTAAAGACGAGAATGGTCCGAACAACAACGTGGACTACACCTGCGGCGCCACCTGCTGGGGAGAGACCTGGCCCATCATGAGCACTGGCTATAGCACCGGCTGGACCTATTCCTGGGCACTGCGCCACGATGGCAAAATCAATTCCGCCTACTTCGACGGCCATGTCGGTTCGGGAGATATCAAACCCGGAGAAGACTGCAACACTCGCCCGTACCACTGGGTTCCCTTCTGGTATTACGAATATCAGTTCAACCAGTTGAGCGACTTCCCCGGCGATTTGGTGTAAGCCAATTGTCGTAGGCTTGCCAGCATAATTGCTGGCAGTATCACGCCCTGTTTGCGCGGTTCCGTTCTGCGGAGCCGCCTTTTTTTGTCAGAGTTGAATGGTTTTTCTCCCAATTGCTTGTTTTTGCCGTATTATTACCTATAATTATATTGTTACAAGTTTCATTCGCATTCATGTTTCATTCTTTGCAACAACTACTATGAAAAAGTCCTTCACCCTGATTGAACTCCTGGTGGTCATCGCGATCATCGCAATCCTGGCCTCCATGCTCCTGCCCGCCCTCGCCAAAGCCCGTGAGAAGGCCCGTGCCGCGACCTGCATCAACAACATGAAGCAGATTTCGCTGACCAACATCATGTACGGCGAGGACTACGATGGCCACCTCACCGGATATGTCATCCCCACTGCTCCTGGATATGGCCAGCCCTACAACCCCTGGCCGTGGATCATGACCCACTACTACCAGCTCAACCCCAAAAACCTCTATTGCGGAAGCACGGCGACCAAGGGCATTGGCGCCTTCAAGGGAGGACATCTCTACCGCGATCCCGAGGTGTACGGTGACGGTGAAAATCGTACCCACACCGCCCGCGTGAACCTCACCATCGGCGCAGTCATCAACCATGTCGGCTGGGAATGCAAAAACGAATGGTCTGAGATGCATATCACCACCCAGGCTCAAATCCTTTCCGGCAATGGCAAGCCTGCCCAGTGGGTGGTGTACATCGACACCGCCACCAAGGCAGAGAATGGTCCGAACAACAATGTGGACTACACCTGCGGTGCCACCTGCTGGGGCGAGACCTGGCCCATCATGGGCACTGGCTATAGCACCGGCTGGACCTACTCCTGGGCACTGCGCCACGATGGCAAAATCAACTCCGCCTACTTCGACGGCCATGTCGCATCCGGCGATGTCAAGCCCGGCGAAGATGCCAATACAAATCAAAACCACTGGCTGCCTTTCTGGTATGGTAGCTATGGTTTCCTGCAATACTCTGATTTCGACTGGTAAAATCGGGTCGTTGACCTGAATTGAATTCCCCCAAGTCCGTGCGTTCGCAAACGCACGGACTTTTTTGTTTTTCCGGATCTTCCGGATCTTCCGGATCTTCCGGCTTTTCCGGATCTTCCGGCTTT
>JAFXSU010000135.1 GCA_017525435.1 Victivallales bacterium | reverse complement strand
TCGAGGTGCTCCTGGGCGGCGTCCACGAGCCGGAGCCGCGCCTGCTCGTTGTCGAAGAGCCGCGGCGAGAGGCCGCGGAAGATGGCAGTCAGCTCTCGGCAGAAGTCCATCCTGGCCAGGAGCTGCTCGATGCCGCATCCGTTCAGGAACGCGGCGATGTCGTTGGAGGAGACAAAGGGCTGCTCGGTGAAGTTCAGCACCGAGCCGGTCATCTGCTCGCCGCTGCGCAGGCACTGCTGGCCAAACTGCTGCTCCATCCGGCTGCCCAGCTGGGTCATGCGGTCCAGCACCGTCTTGAGGACCTGCACGCACTGCAGGTCCAGGATGATGCGGCGCAGCTCCTCGGGGCTGCGGGAGGGCGAGGCGCTCTGCAGGTCGGAGCCGCAGCCCGCCGTGAGAAAGTCGATGGCGGCCTGGAGCCCGGCCGCGCCGCGCTTCTCCATGATGGAGCGGAAGCACTGCTGCGGCGTGGAGAAGCCCAGGATCTCGCCGCGGTAGAGGTCGCGCAGCCCCTGCATCTCCTCCGGGGAGGTCGCCCGGGCGTTGACCTCCTTGGCCAGGTTGATGCCCGCGCGGATCTCCTCGCCGCGCGTGCTCTCCAGGGTCTCCCGCGCCGAGCGGAGCAGCTCGCGGAACTCGGAGCCCTCGGCGCCGCCGAAGGCCTCCTCGAGCGCGGAGAGGATGGCGAACTGGTGCGAGGGGTCCTTCGAGCCCTCGGCGACCTGCCGCAGGAGCGTGTCCGCCGTCGGGAGCTGCCCGCGGTTCTGCGCCTGCTTGAGCAGCGCCAGAAGCGAGCGGGTGAACTGCTCGTCCGGCATGTCCGGCATCAGCGCCTTCCAGCCTTCGAGCGCCTTGAGGTACGGATTGTCGTGCTCCTCGCCCAGCTTGCGTTCGGCGACCTCCTTGGTCTCGGTCTCCTCGAACATGAAGGTGAGTTCCTCCATCGAGTCCATCAGCTCGGCCATGGGGTCGCTTTCGACCACGAAGGCGGTGCCCATCACGGAGCCGGTCTGGGCGGCGGCCTCGGCCTTCCCCGCCTCCTGCGCCGCGTCGCGCACGGCGTCGTAGCGGTCCACGGGGATGGAGTTCCGCAGGAATTGTGCGAAGTCAAGAGGCATCCGAGCCCTCCAGCCAGACCACGCCGGGTCCGTAGAAGTGAAGCATCAGGTTGCGGGCGCGCTGGCGCGGTGCCAGCACGTCCCACAGGCCGATGCGCGGCAGGAAGCCGGTCGGCGCCGCCGTCGTCCAGGCCACCGCGCTTTCCACGCGTGCAGTCAGCAACTCATTCTCTTTCAAAGAAATCCTGGTGGTCCGGCTGGCCGTGGCCAGCACCACCCACTCGGAGGCGAAGTGCGTCACGCAAAGCGCATTCCGGAAACTGAACGGGATGACGCGCAGGACCTGCGCCTTCTCCCGGGCCTCCGCCGGAGCGAGCAGCACCTTCGCCGACACCGCCGTCAGCGGCGCGGCGCACGGCACCTGCGTCAAAAACGGCCGCTTCGCCGAGCCGCAGGTCGCCCATTCGGCGACTTCGACCAAATGGAGCATCGAGCGGTCCGGCACCAGCAGGCCCTTCAGCGCGCGCGGCAGGCAGCTGCCCACCGCCGCCGTCGGCTGCGAGGCCCCCACGAGCCAGAGGCCCGCCGCGACCTTGGCGAAGCCATGCTCGATCACGGGCTCATTCATTGTCCATCGGCGCAGACGACGGTTCCAAAGCGGCAGCTTCGTCCGACGGGACCTCGGCGGGCTGGGGCACCTCGGCGGGAACCGCCGTCGGCGCGGGCGCCTCGCGGCGCTCCTGGAGTTCCTCGCGCCACTCGTCGCGGCGCTCCTGGAGCTCCTCCTTCCACTCTTCCCGAAGTTCCTTGCGGTCGGCCTCGCGCATCTGGCGCTCCAGCTTGATTTCCGCCTCGCGGCGCTCCAGCTCGTCGGCGTGGCGCTGGTGCGCCGCGCGCTGGCGGTCCTCGCGCTCCAGGTCGCGGAGCTTGCGCACCTCGTCGTCCTCCAGCTTGTCGTCCTCCAGGGTCTCCTCGACCCGGATGTCACGCTGGCGGGTGGCCTGCACGCGCGGGAGGTCCTCGGTGTCCAGCTCCACGATGTACGGGGTCAGGATGAACATACGCTGGACGGTGGAGGTCTTCTTGCTCACGCCGCCGAAAAGCCAGCCGATCCACGGGATGTCGCGCAGGAAGGGGATGCCCCAGGCGACCTTCTCCTCGATGTCGCGCATGTAGCCGCCCAGCAGGATGCACTCGCCCTCATAGACTGCGGTCTGGGTGAGCACGCTGGAGGTGCGGGAAAGCGGCATGGAGTCCACGGAGATGGACTCGAAGCCGCCGTCCGAAAGCGAGACGGTCATCCACAGCTGGCTGGTCTTGCCCGGCTCGGCCATCTCGACGATGCGCGGCTTGACCTGCAGGCTGGTGCCGGCGGAGACCTCCTCAAGGCTGGCCACCTCGGTGCCCACCACCTTCGCGTGGTAGCTCTGCATGTCCGTGATGGAGGCCGCCATGTTGTTCATCGTCAAAATCGAGGTGCGCGAAATGGAGCGCGCCTTGCCCTTCTGGCGCAACGCCGACAGCGACGCCGAGACGGAGACGTGCTTGCCGATGTACGACAAGGCCCCGGCCAGTCCCTGCCCCGCCAGCTCCGCCGGCGTGAAGAGGCTGCCCGCGTTCTGCCCGGCGCCCATGTCCGCGTTGCTCGAAGTGCCGCGAACCGCCAGCGAGAGCTGCCAGTCCAGCGCGTCGTCCTTGGACATCTCCAGGCTGGTCACCGCGATCTCCACCAGCTTCTGCGGCACGTCCAGCTGCGCGATGAGCTTCTCGTACATCGGCATGCGGGACACCACGTCGCGGATGATCACCGCGTTCAGGCGGTTCTCCGCCTTGATGACCGGCTGGAAAGCACGGTCCATCGCCTCGGAAAGCGCGTCCTTGGGCTCGCCCTCCATGCCCTTCTCCACCGAGCGGCTGCCATCGCTGGCCACCATGACCTCCGCCAGCATCTTCGCCACGCCCTTGATCTGAACCGTGGACTCGCTGCCCGACGCCGAGAGGCTAACGTCGTCCGCCCACGTGTGCTTCAGCCGGAAAATCCGCGTCTCGACCTCGCTGTAGGCGCGCTTCTCGCGCAGGCGGTCCGCCTTGGCGACCAGCTCGGCGACGACCTGGACGTAGCGCGGTGGGCCGGCGACCATCAGCAGCTCGTCGTCCGAGGTGGTCTTGATCGGGAAGCGCGCGTCCTCCATCCCCAGGTCGCGGAGCATCTCGCGCACCTCGGCCGCCTTCATGTACTTCAGGTCCAGCAGCAGCGTGGCGATTTCGCCGTCGGTGTAGATGTAGAGGATGGCGCCGTCGTAGTACCAGGTCAGGTTGTAGAGCGTGGTGATGCGGTTCAGGAACTCCTGCGGCAGAAGGTCGCGGAAATCGCCCGACACGCGCCCCAGCACCTGGTCGCTCATCACCACCGAAATCCCCTGCGCCGTGCCAAAGGCCGAAAGCACTTCGCGCAGAGGCATTTCCCGCGCCAGCAGGGTGTACTGCTCGGTCTTCCACGGAAGACCGTCCGGAGCCTCCGGGACACTTGACTCCTGCGCCGGCGCCAACGCCGCCGCCAGTAGCCACAGCGCCAAAAGGATTTGCCAGGGATTTTTCATGTTGACTCTGATGGAAAACCGCAATTGAAATTATGTAAATAGTTGATAATGAACAACTTATGGAACAATTACCAGCTCTGGGAAGGAAACGGGCGGAGCGGCCAGGTCGGCGACCCGCGCCAGCCACCAGTCGCAGGAGCCCATGAAGGTCTCGAAAAAGCGCGTGAGCTGCTGGGCGGAGGCGGTGGCGGGGCATTCCTGCCAGAGGATGCACTCGCCGGCCCGCTCGTCCCAGGCCAGGACGGTCTCCTCGCGCAGCAGCCGTCCGGCCGCGTAGGCTGCCAGCTTCGGGAGGTCTGCCTCCTGGCGGCTGATGGCGCGGGAAAGCACGAGCCGACTGCCCATCAGCCGCGCGGCGACCACGCCGCCATCCACATGCAACTGGAACGCCGTCGCCCCCGCCGGCACCGGATCCGGGTAGGCGATCGCCGCGCAGAGATTTTCCAGGGCGTTGGGCATGGCTTGGCTCGTTTGCTACGCTAGATGTTGTTGGAGATGCCCACCTGGACGGTGTTGAGGCTCTTGAGGATGTTCGTGATCAGGTCGTAGGACTGGTCGCGCTTGTTGGTCTCGCTCTGCAGCTCGATCATCTTCTGCTGCGAGAAGCTGTTCAGCGAGTCCATCTTGGACTCGATCTGGGTGATGAGCTCGTCGGTGCTGGAGGGCAGGTAGGAATCAGGATCCGATATGCCGGACGCCTGCCAGCCGAGGGTCTGGACGTAATTCAAAATGTCGGTCTTGTATTTGTTGTCAATCTCCTGGATCAAATCCTCCTTGGTCATCCCTTCCCACAGGTTGTCCACGCCATTGTAGCGGCTGATATTCACCAAATCACTATAGGTGAGGACATATCCGTCGGGCAGGTTGTCGGCATAGGAGCAGATTTCATGGAAGGAATTTGCGTTGCCAGTGGACATGTTCAGCCCCCGCGCATACAGATACTCATACGCCTTCGTGTAGGTGACGCCGTTGTAAGTGTAGTTCCCCGTCACCTCGATGATGTGGTTGTCCGCGAGCTGGTTCCACAGGTTTACCATCTCGCTGTCATCATTGGGCACGGCGCCGCCGACGACGATGGCAAGGAAATTCTTGGCGGAGTAGTCTTTTCCCTGGTAGGGGTAAAAATCTGTAATGTCGTCCAGTGAAGTGCCCTCCAGCAGCTTGGACTCGATGTCGGTCAGGCTCTCCAGGATGGCGGTGTTGTCGCTCATGGTCTTCATGAGCTGGATGACGGCGGCCTCCTTTTCAGCGGCACGCGACAGGCAGATGACCATCACCAGCTCCGCCATCGAGAGCTGACGCAGCGCGCCGGTGGAATCGGTCACTCCCGACACGGTATAGACATTGGCCTGCGCGGTGCGGTAGGCGTCCGCCGCAGTGGCCGGGTCATAGACCTTGTAGGAGTTCAGGTTAAGTTGGATGGTGGAAATGGTCTGGTCTGCCATGGCAGTTGCTTTAAAACCTATTTAAAAGGCACATTCAGAGGGTTGCCGGAAATCCCGAAAAAGTTGCCAAACTTATAATTTAATTCAAAAATTTGCAATTGTCAATCTATTTTCTCACATTTAAAGCAGAAATAGCCGAGAGTCGGTCTCGGCAAAAAAATGGCTCGTTGCCAAGTTGACAACTACTTTCAACCTATTTAAAAGAAAGAGTGTCAAATGTTGTTGGAAATGCCCACCTGGACGGTGTTGAGGCTCTTGAGGATGTTGGTGATCAGGTCGTAGGACTGGTCGCGCTTGTTGGTCTCGCTCTGCAGCTCGATCATCTTCTGCTGGCTGAAGCTGTTCAGCGAGTCCATCTTGGACTCGATCGCCGTGATGAGCTCGTCGCCGGAGGGCAAGGTGACGTCCGTCGCGTTCGGACCGAACGGCTCGTTGATCTGCTCTTCGACAATCCTGGTGGTTATGGCGTTGATGAGCTCGCCGCCAAACACCCTGTGCACCTCCGCAAGAAGCTCGGCTTTCGTCGTGCCGGACGGCAAATCGATGCCGTAATTCTCGCGGTAGCTCTGCAAGGTCTCGTCGGAGACGGTTGTTCCAGGCCGCACCCACATGTTCCGAAGATCTTTGTAGAAATTGAACTGTTCGTTGTCAATACCCCCCGTCACATGAAGAAAGTCAATCGCGTTCGTGGTGCGCCCATCGGCGTACTCCCCCAGGAGACCGATATCCTCGGCAGGGGCGTGCCGGCCTCAAGCTCGTCCTGGATATCCGTGAGGTTGGCGACTATCATTTCAATCTGCGACGAGGGATCGGGCAACGTGCGATAGCCCAGCGCATAGACCAGGAAGTTATAGGCGTCCAAGAACCTATAGCCGCCGAAATGGAACACTCCGGTGATAGAGGCCACGCTCGCCCCATCCAGCAACTTGCTCTCGATCTCCGTCAGGCTCTCCAGCGTGGAGGTGTTGTCGCTCATGGTCTTCATCAGCTTGATGACCGCCTTCTCCTTCTCGGCCGCGCGCGACAGGCAGAAGATGACCATCACCAGCTCCGCCATCGAGAGCTGACGCAGCGTGCCGTCCGAATTGGTCACGCCCGACACGGTATAGATGTTCGCCTTTGCGGTCCGGGACATGTCCGCCATGGTCGCCGAGTCATAGACCTTGTAGGAGTTCAGGTCGAGCTGGATGGTGGAAATGGTCGCGTCTGCCATGACGCCAATTGCATTACATGTTGTTGGAGATGCCCACCTGGACGGTGTTGAGGCTCTTCAGGATGTTGGTGATCATGTTGTAAGCCTGGTCGCGCTTGTTGGTCTCGCTCTGCAGCTCGATCATCTTCTGCTGGCTGAAGCTGTTGAGCGAGTCCATCTTGGACTCGATCTGGGTGAGGACTTCCTCCAGGGGAGTGTCAAGCGTGCCTGGCACATTCGGATCAGAAGACGCGATGGTAAAATTAATGCCGGCCGCAGCCAGGAAATCCACCGCATTGGTGTAAGTCACGCCATTGTACAGATAGTTGCCGGTAATGGTGGTGATGTTCGCGCCTTCCAGCAACTTCGACTCGACGTCGGTCAGCCCCTCCAGCGTGGCGGTGTTGTTGCTCATCGTGCCAATCAGCTTGATGACGGCGGCCTCCTTCTCGGCCGCGCGCGCCAGGCACACCACCATCACCAGCTCCGCGATGGAAAGCTGCCGCGGCACGCCATTGGAGTCGGTCACGCCATCCACGGTATAGACGTTGGCCTGCGCGGTGCGCGACGCCTCCGTGCCCGTTTCCTGGTCATGAACCTGATAGGTATTCAGGTCCAGCTGAACTTTGCTGATGGTCTGCTCTGCCATGGAAAGTTGAAAGTTGAAAGTTCCTAGCCCTTGCTAGCCGTCCTGTCCCTAATTTCTAATTAGAGAATGCTAGCGGTGTTGTTCTGGCTGCCGCCGGTCGATTTGACAAGGCTGGAGCCGGTGGTCATGCAGACGTCGCGGCGGCTGATGAGGGACTGCACGTCGATCATGTCCTCCTGGGCCTGGCGGGTGAGCGCCTCCAGGTGGTTCTTCAGCGCGTTGATGACCTTGAAGCGCCCGTTGTAGCTGGTGTCCAGCGTGTCCGGCGCCTCGGTCGAGGTCATCCCCAGCGTGCCGCGCAGGAAATTGCGCACGGTCACCCAGTCGGAGACGGAGTCCGTCGCCAATTGGCCGAGATACTCCGCCGCCGTCTTCAGGTGCTCGACGTTGTTGTTCATGAGGTTCATCTTGTTGACGCTCTGCGCCTCCATGTTGGCGCCGGCGCGGATGCAGACGGCCGCCATCAGCTGGCCAAGCGTCAGCTGCTCGCCGCCGTCCACCGAATACATGTTGACCGCCGCGGCCCCCGGAGGAGCGTAGCGATTGGTGGAAATCTGGACGGATTGTATCATCTTCTGCCTCCCGAATTACATGTTCCGGATGGCGTTGTCGCGCGTCTCGGAGACGTTGGTCATCAGCGTGGTCGCGGTGGTGAAGGACTCGTCGCGCCGGTCCACCAGGGACTGCAGGCGCGTCATGTCCGTCTGCGCGGCGTTGTTGCGCTCGTCAATCATGCTCTTGAGGACGGAGACCATGCCGTCCACCGAGGACTTCGACCACGGCTCGTTCCACCAGCTCAAGTTCGTGCTGGGGGTGCCGCCCTTGCGGCGGTAGGCCTCGCACGCCAGCGGAACCATCTCCGAGGTGACTCCCGAGACTGATGCTTGGGCGCCGCCGTCGGCGTCGTGTGCGTACTTCGACTGCGTCTGGCTGAAGATCGCCAGCAGCGAGCCCAGGAGCTCCAAGTCCTTGTTGCGCTTGCGCATGCGCGTGGAAAGCGGCGCCACTTCGCCCTCCACCGCCGTGGCGCGGTGCTCGGAGATGGCGACCATCAGGTCCTGGAAGTCCGTCGAGACGCCGTTGAGCTGGTAGTCATAGACGGTGCTGCCCCAGCGCGTCTTGAAGACGTCCACGCCGGCGTTGTTGGTAACTGCGACTGATGCGATGGTGTCTGCCATGGTTGTTCTCCTGTGGAAATTGGATTACTGTCCGACGGTGCGGAGGATGGAGTCCGCCGTGCCATCGACCTTCTTGATGACTTTCGCCGCGGTGCTGAAGGAGTTGTCCCGCTTGCCGATGAGCCCCTGCATGGTGACCATGTCCTGCTGGAGGTCGTTGTCCTCCACGTCCAGCGCGTACTCCAGGTTGGCGCGGGCGTTCTCGGAGTCGTCCCGGCGGATGAGATACCATGTGGGAGAATTTACGATGGGTAATGTGAAGGACCTGATGTTCACGGTAACGCCATAGCGTGCCGCAATGTCCCGCACCGTCGGCAGCCGGTCATCTCGCACGGTGTCGTCGGACTCCGGCTCGTCGTTGTCGAACTTCCCCATGATGTCGATGAGGGTGGCGAGGGCGCCATTCAAGTCCGAGAGCTTCTTCTGGCGCGCGCGGAGGACCTCCGCGAAGGCGGTGGCCTCCGCCTCGATGGCGGCGGAGGAGGCGAAGCAGGCCAGGGCGACGGCGGTGCCGAAGTCCCGACCGCGCACCCCGTCCGACGTGTAGTCCACCATCTGGACGCCATAGACGTTGAAGCCCTCGATCTGGTTGGTCTCAATCAGCTTGGTCATGGACAATTCTCCTTAAAACGAGATTATGCAAAACCGCCGCCCAAGCGCCAAACGGCGCCCGGGACGGGAGTTTTGCAACGAAATCAAGAGAAAATTGCAATTAATTTGCAACTGACTCCTATGCCTGGATGGCGCTGCGCATCGACTCGTTCTCGGCGGCGAGGACGGCCTGCGCCAGCTGCATGACGGCGTCGATGACTTCCTGGAAGCTGGCCATCAGGTCCTTGGTCTGCTCCAGGGCCTCCTCGGCCTTCTTCTGGTCGGCGCCCTTCATGGTGGCCTCCGCCTGCTTCAGATCGACGAAGCCGCGGACCATGGTCTGCCCGAAGTTGCCGAAGCCCTGGGCGATGTCGAAGGTCGCACGCGTCCAGGCCTGCTTCTCCTGCAGCGCGTCGTAGCCGTCCGAGTGCTTCATCTGCTGCTTGTTGGACTCGAACTGGACGCGCTTCTCCATGACCTGGGCCTTCGCCGTCTCGACATTCTGCCTGAGCGTCGCGCGCTGCTGAGCGACCTCCGGCACGTCCGGCGCCTGTCCCTCGGGGGGAACCGGGTGTTCCGTCGTGAAGTTCGCCAGCTCCGTCTTCGCGGTCTGCAGCTCGGCCTGGGCCTGGCCCAGCTCCGTGGCGGCCTGGTTGACGTTGAACTCGTTGCCCAGAGCCGCCTCGGCACGGGTGTTCTGGACGGTCTTGTACGCCGAGACCGTCGTCGCCATCACCTGGATGGCGCAGACGATGGAGCCCGCGATCAGCCCGGTCAGCGCGGCCTCGCGCTGCGCGTTCGCCTGGTTCTGGATGGCGGTGACCTGCGCCTGCGCCTCCGCCGTGCGCTGCTCGCGCTGGGCGTTCTTCATCTCCTGGGCGCACTCCGTCAGCAGCGCCAGCATCGCGTAGATGTCGAAGAGGACCTTCGCGGTGCCGCTCTTGGGCGCCGCGGCGCCCGCCCCCTGGGGGGCCTCCGAACCGGCGGTCTCCTTGGCGGCCAGGGACTTCTGGAGCGACTTCAGGGTGTCGATGAAGGTCTTCGCCTTCTCCTCGGTGAACCCGAAGGTCTTGCCGTCCTGCAGCTTGCTGATCAGCGATTCGAGGGTGGCGGCGGGAGTGTCGCCCGCCATCTTCGGCGCATCGATTTCGGGGTTCGAGAGCAGCCGCAGCAAGGTCTCCTTGTCGCTTTCGCTCAAGACCACGTTGGGGGTCTGCGTCTTTCCGGTCTCGCCGACCTTCCCCGCGTCCGCGATGTTGTTCAACAGGACCTTCCAGTCCACATTGCCGTTGCCAATTCCTTCAATTCCTGCCATGTCGAAAATCTCCTTGCTATTCTTATTCCGCCAACCCCGGATTTCCGCCGGGGGGCGGACCAGTTTCACGTTTCGCTTCGCGCCGCTATGCCATCTGGGACATCTGGTTGGCGATGGTCTTCATCGTGTCCGTCTCGGAGCCCAAGATGTTCACGATGTCCGCGTAGATGCCCTGGATCATCTCCAGGATCTTCTGCAGCTCGTCCTCACTCTCCTCCAGCTGCTTGCGGATCATCGCGAGGATCTTGGTGGTCTCGGTCAGGTCGGCCTGCGCCTCGCCGGACTTGTAGTGCGCCGCGGCCGAGACGCCGCCAGCGATCACGCTGCCCACGCCGACGACCTTCATCGCGATGTCCGCCGCCTTCTGGATGGTCTGGGCAAGCTTCGCCGCCGCGCTGGCCGAGTTGCCGACCGCCGAGGCCGCGCCCGCGCCGCAGCACGCCAGCGAGGCCGCCAGGATCGCGACCGCGATGACCACCTGCGCCACAATCTGCGCCGCCTGCTTGCTCATGCCCATCTTCTCCAGCGCCTCGGCCAGGCCCTTCATGATGTCCTCCATCGCGCCGGTCTCAGTCATGACCATGCAGCCGACCGCCAGCACCGCGCCGATGACCGGGCCCAAGGCCAGGCCGCCGGTCGCCACACAGGCCGCCACGGCGACAACCACCGCGATCGCGGCCATCAGCCAGCCGAAGATCTTGCTGAAGATGCTGGCGTTGGCCGCCTCGTCCATCTTGTCCATCGTCTCCTTGATCTTCTCCAGGCGGTCCTTGTGCGTCTTCGCCAGGTTGTCCTTCTGGGACTCGATGCGCTCCTGCGCGACCTTCGCCTGCTCCTCGGAGTTCTCCAGCTGCAGATACATCAGCAGCTTCTCCAGGTCGGCTTCCTTCGCCTTCGGGTCGTCCGGATTGTCCAGCGCCGGCGTGCCGGTGGGGCCGTTGACCGTGCCCGTCTCGTTGCGGGCGTTGATCGGCGCGTTGGTGACGCGGACGTTGCGCTCGCTGGCCAACAGTCCGACGACCTCCTTCACGAGCGTCTGGCTCTTCTCGTTGATGTTGAGCCCCTTGGCGAACTCGGCCATCTGGTCCAGCGCCATCGACGGCCGCTGTTGGGGCTGGGTCACTCCCGAAATCTGAGACATTGCATATCCTCCTAAAAATGAAAGCGTTATCTAAATTTCACGAAATCGGCCTAAGCGTTGGTCTCCGCCAGGGCCTTCAGCGCGGTGGCCTTCGCCAGGTACTCGCGGCCCAGCTCCGTCTCCTTCGAGCAGAACTGCTCCAGCGCGGCGATCGCCGAAAGCGCGTTGGTCTTGTCGCCCAGCGCCAGGAAGCACTCCGCCGCGAGGTACTGCGGCTTGGGGTTCTTCAGGTCCAGGAAGGAGGCGTAGCCGTAGGCGGTGATTGCCTCGGCATAGTTCTTCTTGACCTGGAAGACCGCGCCCAGGCCAGTCCAGTAGCGGGCATTCAGGTGGTCGAAGAGCACCAGAAAGCGGAAGACCTTCTCCGCGTCGTCGTAGCGGCCGGTGTTGTAGAAGCTGAAGCCCATCGAATAGATGGCCTCCATCTCCGCGTCGGTGATGCCCTTCATCTCGCGGACGGTGCCCATGTCGCCCAGCGCCTTCGCGGCCGCCGCAATCCTGTCCTCGGTCAACTGTGCCATGTCAAATGCCATACTGTCTTTCTCCTTGGGATGTTGATGTTCCGTTGGTTGCCTTGTTTGTCAATGAAAAAATCTCTGTTCAGACCTTCTCCTCTCGCTTGGCGGCGATGGTGTCCTGCATCTCCTGCGCGCGCTTCTCCGCCGTTCCCTGAAGGATCCGCAAGACGCTGTTCTCCTCCAGGTACTTCTCCTCGCCCTCGCTGCGCTCCGGCAGGATGGTCGTCGGGTCCTTCACGTCGATGGCGCCCTTGAGCGCCGCGACCAGTGCGCGGCCAATCTCCTCGTCCGTGAGCTGGTCAGTGCAGTCCTTGATCTGCTTCTCCAGGCCGGCCTGGGAGTTCGCCAGCTCGGTGACCTGCTTGGAGGCGGCCGAGACCTGGCTCTGCATCGCCACCAGGTTGCCCTTGGCGGTGGCCAGCGCGCCCTGCGCGGTCGCCAGCGTGCCCTGCGCCTGCACGACGCTGGCCTGCGCGGCCACCAGCTCCTTCTCGGCGTCCGCGATCTCGCGGTCGAGGCGCTCCTGCTGCTGCTTGTCCGTCGCCTGCTGGCGCTTCTTCTTGAGCTCGGCCACGCGCTTCTCCGCCGGAGTGAGCTGCTGGCTCTTCGCCAGCTCGACCTGCCGCTCCAGCATCGCGGTCTTGAGCTCCAGCTCGGTCACCGTCGCCGTCTGGCCGACCAGCTGCTTCTTGAGTGCCTCCAGCGCGGCCGTCTGGTCGCCGAGCTGTTTGGTCAATTCCTCCAGCTGCTTGCCGTAGGCCGACGCCTCCTCCAGCAGCGCCATGTTCTTGGCCGAAATCTCGCCGTTCGCCTTCACCCGAGCCAAGATATTGCCATAGACGCTGCCGAGGTACTGCTTCGCGCTGGTCTCCTTCGCGTCCGCGTTCTCGTTGCCCAGCCGCGCCAGCAGCGCCTCCAGGTCCAGCGGAGCCTGGCTCACCGACAGGTTGCCCAGCCGCGCCAGCAGCGGAGCCAGCACGGCCTGCGCCGCAGTCTTCTCCTCCGGGACCTCCGGAAGGTTGGCCTGCAGCGAGACATTCAGGTTGAGGTTGCGGTCTAAAGTGGTTTCCATTGCGTTCTCCTCGCGTTTCGTGGTCGGCGGTTACAGGCGGAAATCCCGCATCATGTTGCTGAACTTGCGGCGGCGGTTCTCCAGGTCGCCCTGGGAGTCCGCAACTTCGAAATTCGGCTCGGCGGCCTGGCCGCCCGACGGCAAGGCAGGCTTGCTGGAGACCCACTCCTCTTCCAACAATGGAAGACCGCGGCGCTTGAGCTCCTCGTTGACCGCGGCGACCTGCTCCGGGGTGAAGCTCATCGCCTCGACCTGCTCACGGCTGAATCCGTGGGAGGCAAGCATCCGATCCGTCTCCTCGCGGCGAAGCTCCGCCTGCGCGATCAAGGCCTCGGACTCCGAAATCGTCCGCCGGATCTTCGCCAGATAGGCGCGGGCCTCTTGCTCCTGTTTCGTTTGCTCGGGGGTGGTTGCCATGTTTCGTGAAAATCGTCGTTGATTTTTGTCAATTTGACTTACTGTAATCGCTGCAAGTCATTTTTCCATCCGTACGCGCGTTTTCTTTCAATATTTATGCATTGCAAAAGAAGATTTTTGCGATTATTTTTATATCTCATTTATAATAAATAAGTTATGTTTAAATTCATTTTTCTCATAAAATTGAATTTATAGTTACTTATATTAATTTATCATTAAAAAAATAGTGAATTTATATGAACTACACTTGAAAAACACGTAATAAGTATTATCTTATCCGTTGTGACTTCTGACCATCACCTCACGAATCTTCTCGAATCTTTCGCATGGATCGCGAAGCCTACAAGAAACTGAAATCCTGGCGCGACAGTTCCAGCCGCAAGCCCTTGCTGCTGCGTGGAGTCCGCCATGTCGGGAAGACCTGGTTGCTGCATGAGTTCGGCCGCCATGAATACGACCGCATGGCATACGTGGACTTTTCGCGGCAGTCCACGCTACGGGAGGTCTTTTCCGGCAGCTACTCCGGGCGTGAGCTGCTGCTTGCCGTGCAGCTTCAGCTCGGTGTGAAGCTCTACCCCAAGCGCACCCTGATTGTGCTGGATGAAATCCAGGAAGTCCCTGATATCGTCGGGGTGCTGGCGCGCCTCCGCGAGGAAACGCCGGAATTCCATATCATCGCCGCGGAGTCCCGGGTCGCCCACACCTACCCGGTCGGCCAGGGGTTGCCCTCCGATGCCCTGGAAACGATGTTCCTGCGCCCCATGAGCTACACTGAGTTCCTGCGCGCCGTGGGGAAAACCGAACTGGCGGACTTCCTGGAGACGCGTGACTGGAAAATGCTCACGCACTTCCATGATGACTATGTCAGCCAGTTGATCATGTACTGCCTCATCGGAGGAATGCCGAATGTCGTCCATAACTTTGTCAAGCGGCAGGACTTCCGCATTGTTCGCACGCTTCAGGAGAATATTCTTCGGGACTACCAGGAGAGCTTCGCGCGGCTGGCGCGAAAGGGGATGCAGAAACGCCTTTCGCTGCTTTGGGACTCCCTGCCGCGCCAGTTGGACTGCCCGACCCACAAGTTCCGCTACAATGCCGTTGCGCCCGGACTTGGCGCCCGCGAGCTGGAACGCCCGATGACGTGGCTGGTCGAGAGTGGCTTCGTGCGGCAAATCCCGCGCGTCACCACGCCAGAACTGCCCCTGGAGGCTCATCGAGACGGCTCGTTCAAGGGCTACCTGCTGGACATCGGGCTCCTCACCGCACGGCTCGACCTGCCCATGACCAGCTTCCTGGAGACCAGCCGTCTCTTCGACCACTACCATGGAACCCTCGCAGAGCAGATTGTCCAGCAGGAAATGGCCGCATCGGTAGGCGAGAAACCCCATTATTGGTCGGCACCACGGGGCAACGCCGAGGCGGATTTCCTCCTCCAAAGCAGCGGCATGGTGATTCCGGTGGATGTCACCGGCATCGCCAACCCCCGTGCCAAGAAGCTAGCCTATTACTGCGAGAAATTCCACCCGCCCGTCGCAGTGCGCATATCGTTGAGCAAGTATCAATGCCGACGGCTCCCGATGCCAGGTCGCGCCGACACCGAATACACCCTGATCGACCTCCCCCTCTACGCAGTCAGCCAGCTCGCCACGGAAATTCAAAGCGCATTGGACAACATATGACACCATAGTTGAATTTCTTTCCTAGCCGGACTAGCCGAGTTAGAAGCACTGGATAACCGCGGCGATTTTCAGCAAAAATGCAAGTGGCACAGCAAAAATACGCATGATTTGCGCACGGAGAAAGTTTTATCGAGCAGCAGAGATTATAGTATAACAGTCGTCCCGTTTTCATTCACAAGAACAGGAGCATCGCCCATGAAGCATTTCATCCTTTTCTCCACCTTGGCAATTTTCGTCGCACATCTAGCCAGTTGCAGCCACACCACCTCTTCTACTGTCCAAAAGAATCTTACCATGAACGGCATTCAGCTCACCCAGGAGTGGGACAAGGTTTTCCCGCTCAGCGACCAAGTTGAACACAGCAAAGTTACTTTCCCGAATCGCTTTGGCATCACCCTGGCGGCTGATGTGTACAAGCCGAAAGACGCAGACGGCCGTCTGGCGGCCATCGCGGTCTCCGGTCCTTTCGGGGCGGTCAAGGAGCAGTCTTCTGGATTATATGCGCAGGAACTGGCAAAACGCGGTTTTCTGGCCATCGCCTTCGATCCGTCCTACACCGGCGAAAGCACCGGCACCCCACGCTATGTCGCATCGCCGGACATCAACACCGAGGACTTCCAGGCCGCCGTGGATTATCTCATCTCTCGCAAAGACGTGGACGCCGAACGAATCGGCATTCTGGGCATCTGTGGCTGGGGCGGCATCGCCATCAATGCCGCAGCCATTGACACCCGCGTGAAAGCCACCGTGGCCTCCACGATGTACGACATGACTCGCGTAACCGCCAACGGCTATGATGATGTCAATGACAATGCGGAAGCCCGACAGCAGTTGCGCAAGTCACTCAACGCCCAGCGCAACGAGGATTTCGGGAAGACACCTGCCCGTGCGGGCGGGGTCATCGACCCGCTTCCGGCGGATGCGCCGCAGTTCATCAAAGACTATTATGCCTATTATAAAACCATCCGTGGCTTCCACCGACGTTCCTTGAACTCCACAAACGGCTGGAACAAGACCAGCGCCCTCTCCTTCTTGAACGCGAAACTCCTCGCCTATGCCGGCGAAATCGAGAGCGCAGTGATGGTGCTCCATGGCGAGAAAGCCCACTCACGCTACTTTGGCGAGACCGCCTACGGGATGCTCAAAGGAGACAACAAGGAACTGGTCATCGTGCCCGGCGCCTCTCACTGCGACCTCTACGACCAGTTGGACATCATCCCCTTCGACCAAATCGTTGAGTTCTACAACAAATACTTGCAATAAAAAACACCTGATTCCATGAAATTCTCCCTTGCGGCAGCTCTTGCTCTTCTCATCGTCTCCTGTGCCAAACAGCCAACTGATTCGCCCTCTCCCGCAGCCACCACCCCAACAACACCGGAGTCCAACATGAAAGCCATTGTCGTTGTTTTCTCCGCCACTGGCATCACCAGAGGTGTCGCCAAACGTCTCGCAACCGTCACCGGCTCGGACTTCTTCGAGCTGAAACCAGCCCAGCCCTATACCGCCGCCGACCTCGACTGGACCAACAAGCAAAGTCGCAGTTCGGTCGAAATGAACGACTTGTCTTGTCGGCCAGCCATCGCGGAGATGCCCGCAAATCTCGCGGACTACGATACCATCTTCGTAGGCTTCCCCATCTGGTGGTACCGCGAACCCAGCATCATCGACACCTTCATCGAATCCAACGCCGAAGCACTTGCCGGAAAGACCATAGTTCCTTTCGCAACCTCTGGCGGCAGCGGGATGGGCGACTCCTCCGCAAATCTCCAGAAACTCGCTCCCGCGGCAAAGGTCGCCGAAGGTCGTCGCTTCGCCGCCTCCGTCTCCGCCGACGACCTCGCCGCCTGGGCAAAGCAGTTCTGAAAATCTGAACCGTTAGGTGGTATCGTCCCGCAGGACTTTATTCGATTCTGCGGGACGATTATAGGCTTCGGCGAACATATTTTTCAAGAATTATTCTCATTTATCCACTTGCAAACATTTAAAGTTGTTATAGTACGCTGTGTTTTTTCCTACTACAGTGTTTCACCCCAATCCATTCCATCCATGAGTATGCAACGTTTTTTTCCGTGCATTCTGAGTGTCTTCCTGCTCTTCGCCGTCCTTACCCCGATTGCAATCCACGCTGACGAGCCGACCGTTGATTCTGCGGATGCGCCAGAAGCCATCCAGGTCATCAACGAGGAAGTCGATGGCACTGCCCCGGCAAGGCCCAGCAAGGCGGAGATCCTCGCCGAGTTGGCGAGCCTTCAAGCCGAGGCCGAAGCCGCAGAGGAAGAGGTCGAAGAACCCAAGAGCTACTTCAGTGGAAAATTCTGGGCACTTGTCCCGCCCATTCTGGCAATCCTCTTGGCATTGATTACCAAAGAGGTCTATTCTTCGCTCTTCATCGGCGTCTGCGTGGGCGGACTCTTTGTCGCCGAGGGACATTTCCTGAAATTCATGGATGTCATCATCAATGACGGGCTAATCGCCGCCGTTCAGGACACCGCCGGTGTCTTTATCTTCCTGGTGACGCTGGGCATCCTCGTCGCACTGATGAACCGCACCGGTGCCGCCCAGGCCTTCGGCGAATGGGCACAGAAGCACGTGAAGAGCCGCGTGGGCGCCGCCCTGATGACCTTCGTCCTCGGAGTGCTGATTTTCATCGACGACTATTTCAACTGCCTCACCGTTGGTTCCGTGATGCTCCCCGTCACCGACTCCAAGCGCATCTCCCGTGCCAAGCTCTCCTATCTGATTGACGCAACCGCCGCACCAATCTGCATGATCGCGCCCATCTCCAGCTGGGCGGCAGCCGTCGCCTCATACTCCGAGGGCACCGGCTACAACGGCATCACGCTCTTCTGCAAAGCCATCCCATTCAACTTCTATTCCCTGCTGACCATCGTCTTCGTGCTGGCCATCACACTTCTGAAAATCGACTTCGGACCAATGGCCAAGCATGAGCGCAATGCCATCGAAAAGGGCGACCTCTTCACTGAAGGCAAAGAAGTGGACAGCGGGTTCAAGGCCGCCGCCACCAGGGCTGGCACCATCAACGACCTGGTGCTGCCCGTCTTGTTGCTGATTGTCATCTGCTTCTTCGCGTTGCTCTACAACGGCGGATACTTTGCCGGCGAAGGCAAGAGCTTCATCGACTCCTTCGGCGACACCGACGCCACCGTCGCGCTCCCCTGGGGCGGTCTGCTCACACTGGTTCTGGTCATCCTCTATTACATCGGCCGCAACCTCCTGACCCATGATCCCAACCGTCCGTTCATGCCCTTCGTGATTGGAAGTAAGGACGCGATGGAATGTGTCGCTACTGGCTTCAATGCGATGGTTCCCGCCATTCTGGTACTCACCCTGGCCACCACCCTCAAGAACATGACTGGGGCCTTGGAGGCCAAGGAGTTCATCGCCGGCCTGATGTCCGACAAAGCCGCCAGCTTGCACGGCTACCTGCCCTGCGTGATCTTCCTGGTCGCCTGCGTGCTCTCCTTCGCCACCGGCACCTCCTGGGGCACCTTCGGAATCCTCATCCCCATCGTGGTCAACATCTTCCCGCCTTCCAGCCCGCTCCTGTACATCGGCATGAGCGCATGCCTTGCCGGCGCCGTCTGCGGCGACCACTGCTCGCCTATCTCCGACACCACCATCATGTCTTCGGCAGGTGCCAAGTGCCAGCACATCAATCACGTCTCCACACAGTTGCCATACGCAATCTTTGTGGCGGGCTTCTCGTTCCTGAGCTTCCTCATCGCTGGCTTCATCACCAACTGGTTCGTGGTCTTCCCGATATCCGTCATCCTGATGTTGGGAACTCTCTTCATCATCAAATCCAAGATGAAGACGGCCTCGAAGACCGCCGAATAGAAATCCAACTTGATTGGATTTGACGGCTCCGCCGACGCATGGATGTTTCAATCGTCCCATGCGTCGGTTGAGTCGTTGTTTTCTATAAATCCTATTATATTAAGGAAGTCGCCCAAAAATGCGACGAAATATCCGCAATTCAAATAATCTAACCAGAGAATACAACTATGGCAAAAAAAGGAAAACATCCTATCAAGTTCTTCGGAACCCTCTCGGTCAATGAAAAGGGCTTTGGCTTTGTGGAGCTGGACAACGGTTCCGTCTTCGTGCCTCCAAGCATGCTTCACGGCGGTATCGCCGGCGACCAAGTGGAGGTTCAGATTGATCCCCAGAGCGATCCGGATCGTCCCTCCGGCGCAGTCACCCGCATCCTCGAACGCAAATTCGGAACCATCGTCGGCTGCCTGGTGCCTTGGCATGGTGGCTGGGCGCTTCGACCACTTCGCCGTGAACTGCCTGCCCTGCTACCGCTGACACACCAGTCCTGTGACCGAGCCTTCCCACCGCCACGCGAGGGACAATGGGCAAAAGCCACCCTCCCCATTCCTGCCGACAACAATTTTGACAGTGGCCTGGGAATGGCAGAACTTTGCGATGTCCTCGGCCAAAACGGCGAGGTTACTGCCGACTTGGATGCCATTGTCGAGGAATTCCACATCCCCGACACCTATACGGAGGCCGACGAAGAGGCAGCCATGCGCCTCACACCCGCCAAGGTTCGGCGACGCGACTACACAAACCACACCATCGTGACCATCGACCCCGTGGACGCGCGGGACTACGACGATGCACTCTCCTGCGAACCCGGCCAGCAGCCTGGCGAGGTAGTGGTTGGCGTGCATATCGCGGACGTGGCATGCTACGTCACGCCAAAATCGTGGCTGGACGGCGAGGCACGGAAGCGCTGCTTCACCTCCTACCTACCTGGGCGCACCCTCCCGATGCTTCCACGGGCACTTGCCAACCAGCAGTGCAGCCTCCAGGCCGGCGTGCCACGCCTGGCGCACTCGGTCTTCATCCGCTACAATTCCCATACGGGCGAGGTGCTCTCATGGGAACGCTGCCACACCACCATCAATGTCACGCAACGCCTTTGCTACGAGCAAGTCCAGCAGTATTTTGACGGGCGTCCCTTCGAGGCTGAGCCCGGCGTACTCGCACTTCTAGACCGACTCAACGACATCGCACGGCTGTTGCGTCATCGCCGACAGACCATCGAACAATTCCTGCCGATGGCCATGCCCGAAATCCGTGTGCTGTGTACTGAGAATCCTTCCCAAATCCTCGGAGTGCAGAAAAGCGTGGACAATCCATCGCACCAGCTGGTCGAGGAGTTCATGCTCTCCGCCAACGAATGCATCGCCAACGAGCTCCAGCGGCTCAGCCTGCCTGGCATCTATCGCAACCACCAGTCGCCGGACGAAGACAAGCTGGCGCAATTCACCGAGACTGCCACCTTGATGATGGGCGAGAAGGTCCAGTCCCTGGGAACCCGCCGCGGCATCGTGCGTTTCCTCCGTCATGCGGAGAAGTCACCGCTCAAGGATGTCCTCTACATGGCCTTCCTGCGGCAACTCCCCCGCGCGGTCTATGAAACGGAAAGCCTGGGGCATTTCGGGTTGGGGAAGGAACGCTACTGCCATTTCACCAGCCCCATCCGGCGCTACGCCGACCTGCTTGTCCACCAACAGCTTCTGCTTCATGACACTCGCAAGAAGGTCTATTCGGAAGAGCAGGTCATCGCCATTGCAGACGACTGCACCAGGCACGAGTACAACTGTGACCAGGCCGAATTCGCAGCCGAAGACCGCATGAAGATCCGTCACCTGGATCACCTGCGCCACGAGAACGAGGCATTCACAGTGCGCGGAGAGGTATGCCGAACCAGTAAACTCGGTGCCCAGATCTACCTCCCCGACTACGGCCTGATGGCATACGTCAACACTCCGCAACTGCCCAACTATTGGACTTTCGACCACCTCAAACTCGATTGGACAAACTTGCGCAACGGCGAACGGCTCTTCGTAACCCAAAGCCGATATTTCAAGATCGCAGTGGCCGACCCCGTCCGTGGAGAATTGCTGCTTGCCCCGGTGACCTCAGAGATGCCGTTGCCGGACAATCAACCGACCTCCCAGCCGGAGGATTCCGACTACAACGAACTAGAGGTCTTTGACCCGCCGCGTGTTACAGCAAACTCGCGGGGAGCAGGTCGCGCGGCTGCT
>JAFXSU010000134.1 GCA_017525435.1 Victivallales bacterium | reverse complement strand
CACGCATTCTCGCGAGGGTAGTGGATTTGGATCGATGGGGGCGAATGATGCTCGACGTGAGTTCGGTGACCGCCCCATGCGTTTGCGGCGTGACCGCGAGGAGATTAATCCGAACGAGGGCTTGTCTGTGCGGCGTCCTCGTCTGGTGGTTTTTGGGGGCTCATTTGACCCGGTTCATCGTGCACATATCGAATTGGCACGCAGAATCTTGGATCAGGACTACGGCGATGAGGTGATGTTCATGCCCGCCAAGCAGTCGCCATTGAAGAAGCCTGGGCAAAACGCCACTGCTCAAATGCGCATGGAGATGCTAAATTTGGCGATAGCCGATGCATTGGCGGAGAAGCCAAAGTTCACGCTTGTTAAAAAGCCACCGCGTTGGGCACCGGAGGGCACGCCGGACGAAGTTACCGAGCACGAGTATGTCTTCAGTTGCTCCGATCTGGAATTGGAGCGTCCAGGCGAGAACTCCTATACCTATGATACTCTGTGCACGCTCCAGAAGGCGTTTCCGGAAAAGCAAATCATCTTCTTGATGGGCACGGATAAACTGGAGGAAATCCCTCGTTGGTATCGTTATACGGAGCTGATCCAGCAGTTCGATTTCATGATTTACCCGCGTCCAGGTTTCCCTGCGTCGCCGTTTTTCCTGATGGCAGAACGTTATGGCGATGCCATTGCGGCAAGATTATGCAACTCATTGTTGCCAAATGATGTAGAGAAATTTCCGCAGATTGACCTCTCTTCCACTGAGGTGCGCAATGCCCTGGCCGCAGGTGAGGATGTAAGCCAATTTCTCTTGCCGTCGGTGCTTCAATACATAAAAGACCATCAACTTTACCAGTCGGGGCAGGAGGCTCAGAACGATTAGTATGGAAAACCTAGAGAACTTGACCACACAAGAGCCAGCTATCACCCCACTGCCAATGGGGGAGCGTGAAATGGCCGATCTGGTGATTCGCACCTGCGAGGAAACCAAGGCGCAGAACGTTCTGCTCTTTGACGTTCACGAGAATACCATCGTAGCCGACTACTATGTCGTGTGCAGTGGAACCTCGATGCCACATATCCGAGCCATCGCGGAGCATGTGCGCCGTGCCTTGGCCGAACGGGGCATCCGTCCTCGAGGCATCGACGGCGAGCCTGAAAGCCGTTGGACAGTGCTGGACTACGGCGTAGTGCTGGTGCATATCCTTGAACCCGAAATGCGCAACTTCTATGCGCTGGAGGAACTCTGGGATGAAACGAAAATTGTTTACCGCAGCAGCAGCACCCCGTGCTGACTCCAAGCTGGTCTGGTGTAAATTGTCGAAAGAACAGGAGAACCGACAAATGCGCGTGATTGTGATCATGGCTGGCGGGATTGGCGAGCGCTTCTGGCCAATGTCCCGAGCCACCCATCCAAAACAACTTTTGACATTGACCAGCAGCGGGCAGTCCCTGTTGGCCGAAGCGGTGCAACGCAGCCTACAACTGGTTGCGGCTGAAGATATCTATGTCGTGACTGGTCAAACACTTCAGCAAGCTATCGTGGAGGCAAAACTGGGCATTCCAGAGGAGAATATCCTGATTGAACCTGCCAAACGCAATACTGCTGGATGTCTGATCTACGCGGCCGCAACCATTCTGGCACGCCACCGCGACAAAGGTCCCGAGGAGGTGACCATCGGAGTGCTCACGGCTGATCATCGCATTCCCGATGACGAACAGTTTGTCGCCACCGCAAAAGCCGCATTGGACGAGGCTGAGAATACCAACTCCCTGATTACCATTGGAATCCGTCCGGTTCGACCGGAGACGGCCTATGGCTATCTCGAAGTCGATGGAACCAGTCAGCGTCTCAACCAGAATGAAAAATTCCCGCTTTACCAGGTCACCAGCTTCCATGAGAAGCCAAATGCGGCAACCGCCGCCAAATTCATCGCGGCCGGACACTGCTACTGGAATTCGGGAATGTTCTTCTGGCGGCTATCGACCTTCCAGAACGAGTTCAATCGCGCGAACCCCATCCTCGCCGAGACTCTCGAAGACCTCTCCGATGCCATCATGGCCAATGACGAACATCGCGCCGCTGCCATTGTCGATGCGATGCCCAATATCTCCATCGACAACGCGTTGATGGAGAAATCCGACCGCATCAACGTCATCCCCGGAAATTTCCTCTGGGACGACCTTGGTGCCTGGGATGCACTCTCGCGCACCTTCCCGCAGGACGAGGAAGGCAATGTCTCCTATGGCGATCCTGTACTGCTGGATTGCACCGGCACAATTGTCTATAATGCCCCTGGGGCGAAACAGGTCGCCGTGGCGGCAGTCGGTCTGGAGGATATGCTCGTGGTGGTCAGCGGCGACGCTGTGCTGGTGATGCCCAAGGACCGTGCCCAAGAGGTGCGATCTGTTGTCCGTGCCCTGCGTGACCGCGGAGCCAGCCAGGTGTAGGCAATTCGTAATGCGTAATGCGTAATGCGTAATTGGGGCCGGCGCTCAAGTGCCGGCCTTTTTTTCGGGAATCGGTAGAAAGTATGATGGCGCATTGCATTAAGCAATGGATTTCAATTTTACAATATTCACAGAAACACCAAATTACGTTATATTATAATAAGTTCTCGATTAGGGTATATACGCTCTATCGGGAGATTCTTGTATGGAAAGACCTCTAAGAGGCAACATAAAACAAGGAATATCATGAAACTTCTCTGCAAATTTTGTGGTGAGTCAGTAGAGATGCCCGATGGGATTTCGGCGATGGACTGCCCTGTATGTGGCAAGGTGATTGAACGCCCTGATGTCCCAGGCGGTGCTCGAATTGATAAGTTATTGGAGCGCATACGATTGCTTTTGCATGATGGGGATTGGGAGCGTGCTACTAGGTGCAGCGACCTCTTGCTCGATGAAACTCCGCTGAGTGCTCATGGCTTTCTTTTCCGTTACATGGCGACCCATCAGTTGAGAGATGTCCGAACTCTTTGGTGTGATTGCGATGCAGAGGAGTCGTTGGCGGAAGCGCCTGAAATTCGTCATGCGGTTGACTATGCCAATGAAGAATTGAAAGGGGTGCTTCAGTGGCAGATTGCCGCCCAAGCGAAGTTCTCTCTGTTCTGCCGTTTGAAGCAATGCGGAAATAGCTTCGACAACATCGAGATGCTTAAATTTCGCCGAGAAGTGCGAGAGTTCTGTAATGTGAATGACCTTGCGGGGGCTGAAGAGTATCTGCAACGACATCTGGACGAGGAAAAGCAGAAATGCGAAGCCTTACTGACGTGTGCACGCGAGCTGGCAGCAGTGACCACTGAGGAGACGAATGCCGAGTTCAAATCCGTGATGAATCGCCTCAAGGCGTTATCCACCACTAAATACCCACCAGTGGTCAAGTTCTTGAATGAGGAACTTCCACTGCTTCAAGATCAGCAGTTGACCAGCCAGGTCAATGCAGCTTTCCAGAGTGCACCAGACGGCACTGAGGAAATCAATGCGTTTACCGCCGCCCTTACGCAATTCCATCGGCAGCTGGTCGCATTAGTTGAGCGCGGCAGTGCTGAGGCACGAACATGTCTTCAGCAGGATTATCCCAAACTCTGCTACGACCGCGCATGCAGTGAGCAGGCTGAGGGACATTATGACAACGCCATAATGCTGTTTCGTTGCTGTGGTGGCTATCAAGACGCCGTCACCCGGCAGGCAAAATGCGAGCAGTCGATTCAACGGGAACGGAAGATGGCACGGGTGAAGAAGCACCTGGCGTGGATAGTCCCGGTGGTGCTTTTGCTTGTGGTGACTGGGGTGGTCGTTCGAATTCGCATGCGTGGATTTTTGGAGGTTCGCAAGTCGCTCAAGAGTGTCGAGACGGCGATTTCCAGTGGTCAATATGATTTGGCAGCCCAACGCCTGGCGGAAAAAGCTGGCGAGGTCGGAGAAGATGAGCCATACTGGCAGCATCTTCATGCCAAGTTACTGGACAAGTATCTCCAGAGTGCGAACAAGGCGATTGCACAGGGAAAGTTCGATGAGGCCAATAAACTCCTGGATGGTGCAACGCAACTGGTTGGTGCGGAAAATAGTCGAGTAAAGGCAGCACGTCAAAAGGCCCAGGAGACTGCCCAGCAAAAATGGATAACGGAGATGGTGGAATATGCCCAGATGGTAATTAAAAAGCGAGATTATGTGAATTATGCCGCCACTGTGGACGGTCTTAGGAAAATTCTTCAACTTTCACCGGACACGCCGTCGGTTAATGGGTTGTTGCAAGAATTCGTGGAATTGGAACCGTATCCTGGCTTCACCATGCGGTTGTCTAACCAGAAGATGGTTTGCTGGGAAAGCACGTTCATCACCCAGCGTCTGTGGGTGAAGATTATGCATTCGAATTTGCGGGACCAGGCGCGTCAGGCATGCCTTCAAAACGGCTATCCCAATGGCAGTGATGCCTTAAAGCGTCAAGTCGAATTTATGGTCAACGGCAAAGATGGTGCCGATTTGCCTATCTGCTGGGTGAGTGTATCGGAGGCAATGGAGTTTTGCCGTCGGCTCTCCGGTGCAATAGTGGCTGAGCATCGAATGCCCAATGGATATCATATCAATTATTTCAGTGGCGACTTTGGGGGCAATAATGAGCGACGTCCTTACGGCTTCCGCGTGGTGTTGATGCCAGCCGGCAAGCAGTAGATTAGAAGAAAGTCATAAGCTCGGCCGACGTCTCCGGGCAGTGCGCAATTGCTGACGTTCGCGGGCGAGTTTGGCGGCTTCGGCGAGTGCGGCGAGGTCGTCGGGCTGTTGTTCCAGTTGGGCACCCAGCTGGGCGCTTTCTTGCTGAAGTTTGATGGCTTGGAGCCGGTTGAGGCAGTCGGTGAGAGCCTGCTGAAGGGCTCCATCTCGTTCCGGCAATGCAAAGAGATTCTCGAATTGCGATTTCACGAGGACGGCGCTGACCAACTGGTCGTTGCACAAATCACTGCGAGTGAGAGCAGAGATGGTTCCTTCCCAGTCGCCGTCTGCAGTGCCCGCCAAAAGCATGGTGAGGGCGTTTTTGGCAGGGCAGTCAGCCAGTGGATTGAGAATATCGGGATCCTGCGAGAGCTGTTCGGCGATGGGCTGGAAGTGAACTGCCAGGTCTAGCATTGTGGCAGTGAGGGTGTTGGCGCTGTCATTCTCCAGCACCAGACGGGGAACGCTGAGGGTGGGCGGAGCCGGAAGGGGCGTCATATTGATAGGAAGACGTCGGCTACGCTGTTCGGCCTCGGCGTTCGCGGCACGAGTCTGGTTCAAAAGGCCCCGGATGGTCTCTTCTGGCAGTCGAAGTTGCCCTGCGAGCCACTGGCAGTGACCAATGGCTGCCACTTCGTCCGTGAGTGTTGCAATTACTTCGAGCATCTCAGTGACGATGGCGCTGCGTGCCTCCGGTGAACCATCGGGGTGGTTCTGGCAGGCAATACGGAAGACGAATGGGATGGCCGGTTCTGCCTGGCCCATGATATTCTGAAGGGCGGTAGCACCGCCAGTTCGGAAGATGCTGTCGGGGTCTTCGTGTTCTGGTATTGTTGTTATAAGAACTTGTAACCCAGTCTGTTGTAATAATCTAATTGTCCGCAGCGTGGCTTTGTGGCCAGCGGGGTCTCCATCGAAGGCGAGATGTACGCAGGGGACTTGGGTTTTTGCGAGCATCTTTGCGTGGTCTTCGGTGAAGGCAGTGCCTTGTGCGGCGATTGCCTGAAGTAGCCCTGCCCGGTGGCAGGCGATAACATCGAGTTGTCCCTCGCAGACCAAAGCCCATTTGCTGTGGCTGAAAGCCTGGCGGGCGATGTGGAAGCCATAAAGAACCCGACCTTTGTGGAAAAACTCCGATTCGGGACTGTTGACATATTTTCCGCCTTCAGCGGGAGTGGCTCCGAAGACGCGGCCGGAGAAGGCGACCACCTTTCCCAATTCGTTGCAGATGGGGAACATCAGGCGGTTGCGAAAGCGGTCATAGACACGCTCCTGGTTCTTCTCGCTTTGCAGGCAGAGACCGGTGGCGGTCAGGAGCGCACGGGAGAAGCCATGTTCATTTGCCCAAGTGGCAAGTGCCTCCCAGGAGTTTGGAGCGAAGCCTAAGCCGTATTTCTGGACAGTCGCCTCGTCGATGCCGCGGTCCGCGAGGTATTGCCGTGCCTCGGTGCCTTCCGGTGTGCGGAGTTGCTCTTGGAAGAATCCGGTGGCCTCGGTCAAGAGTCGCATTCCGTCGTCGAGGAATTGCCGTCTCCTGGCGGCCTCGGCGTTGCTTTCCCCACTGTGACTCTGCTCTGGTATGACGATGTTGTATCGCTGTGCCAGCCATTGCATTGCGCCGACAAAGTCGGTGTTCACCAGTTTTTTGACTAGTGTGACGATGCTACCGCCTTCCCCACAACCGAAACAGTGGTACACCTGTTTGGCGGTGTCAATATGGAAAGAAGGCGTTTTTTCTTGATGGAAGGGACAACATGCCTTCCATGTGCTTTGTCCGGCGGGCTTTAGTTCCAGCCGGAATGCCCTGGCGACGTCAGCGATGTCCGCCGCCCGTAGGATCTCATCGATGGTTTCTTGTGGTATGGGCATGGCGGTTAGCGTCGGATGGCGAGTTGGCGAAGCCGATTTTGGATATTTCGGCTCCCTTCGATGTCATGCCGAGCAAATTTGGCGGCCATGCAGTATTGGTAATACCGGCGTGCCTCGGAGATATTGTTAAGATAGAGGTCGTAGGTGATTGCCAGATTCAGGAGAAGCACTTCGTTGTGCGGATCCAGTTGGAGACCACGCTGGAAAAGCCGCTCGGCGGAGTTGGGTGTTTGGCGCTTGATAGCCAGGAGTCCCAGCTCGTTGTAGAGTTCTGGCCAATTGCGGTAGGGGAGGCGTCCCTGGAGGGGCTGGAGAATTCCCAAGGCCTCGTTTATCAAATTGTTTGCGGTGTAGCAGCGTTCCAGAAGCAGCTTGATTTCCAGGCATCGTGCATCCGTTGGCGAGAGTAGTTTGATGGCCTGGCGCAAGGGCTCGATGGCATCACGCAACTGACCATTTTCCACCAGAGCCCAGCCGTAGAAATACCACGGTTCGAAACGTTCCGGGGCGAGATGGGTGCATTTCAGCAGAGTCATCAGCGGCTGGCGGCGGCGTTCTGGCTTGGTCTCCACCATGAATTGGCAGAAGCTCTTGAGCAGCAACGCATCCACATTGTCCGGCGCAAATGCCACGCAGGATGTCGCATGAACCAGCGCCTGCTCATAGTGTCCTTGATGTGCCTCTGCCACGCCCATTGACATTTCTTTGCCCAGATCCGTTCTGTCGCAGGAGAGCAGAAACAATATGGAACCGCATACTAATATCAGGAAAAACTGTCGCATGGTGGATTTTATGGTTCGTTTTCGTATCATAAATTGGAGGTTTTCTTCAATTTGTAGTACGGTTGAGCATTTCTGTGGCGTGTGCCACAGCAGTTGAATCCTGCATGGTGGAGCCGAGCATCCGCACAATTTCAGCGGTGCGGGCGGCTATGTCCAGTCGATGCATTGTGGTGATGGTGCGATCCCTCTCCGTGCACTTTTCAACGAGGAACTGAGAGTCTCCTGCTGCGGCAATGAGGGGGAGGTGCGTGATGGAGAAGACTTGGTGGCGCGTGCCGACCGTGCGCAATTCGGCGGCGACGGCGCCTGCGGTCAAACCGCCGATATTTGCATCGATTTCATCGAAAACGAGAATGGGCAGGTCATCCACTTCGGAGAGGACGGTCTTGATGGCGAGCATCACACGGGCGACTTCGCCAGAGGATGCTGCCTGACGCAAGGCGGAGATGCTTTCGCCCTGGTTCGGTGCGAAGTAGAACTCGCAGGAGTCGGCTCCGGTGGAACCGGGCTTTGTCGCCTCCAGCCGAACCTCGAAGGAGGCTTTCAAGAAGCCCAATTTGCGTAGCTTTTCGACAATGGCGGGCGCCAGTCGTTCCGCAGCGGCTTTTCTTAATGATGTAAGTTGTTTTGTTTCATTAAGATATAACTTATTCTTTGCGGATTCTTCCTCGCGTAGCCTGGCCAATTCCGCAGTGCGGGTGGAGGCACGCTGAAGCCGTGCGCGAAGTCGCTCAGCGGTTTCCAGGACATCCGGGAGGGTGGGGCCGTAGCGTCGTTTGAGCTTCTGGATGAGTTCGATACGCTCGTCCATTTCATGCAGTGCCTCCTCGTCCAAATCCACCTGTGAGGCATAGTCTTCCAGGTCATTTGCGAGAGAGGAGAATTCTTCGGAGAGGAGATTCAAACGGTTTAGGAAACCGTTGGTATTCTGCGGGTCGAGTTCCGCGAGCTCCTCGGCGGCGCGGATCCACGGGACGAGTGCCTCGACCATCGACTGGTCGCTCTGCGAGAGTCCCTGTGCGAGTTGTCCTGCCAGTTCGCAGCGTCGCGCAGAGTTGGTTGCGAGGCGGTACCGTTCCAGGAGAGTCTCTTCCTCGTCGGCGGCAAGGTGTGCCTGGTCGATTTCCTTGAGCTGGTGGGTCAGCAATGCAATTTCCTCAGGTGCAAGCCCTTCGGAAAGCAGCTCCTGGAGTTTACGCCGAGTGTCCGTCAGCCTCGTCCAGCATTCTGCCACTTTGGCGACCTGCGATTGGAGTCCGCCATACATGTCCAAAAGATGCAACTGTTTGGCGGGCAACAGCAGCGAGTGGCTGTCGTTGGGGCCATGGATGTCGATGAGGCGGTCTCCGAATTCCTTGAGGATGGCGGCAGTGACAGGCGAGCCGTTGATGAAGGCTCGGCTGCCACTTTCGGTGATGACGCGCCGCAATAGCAGTCGGCCTTCTTCACATGGTGCCAGGCCGTATTCCTCAAGTTTTTGCGCAAGCTCTTCGCGGAGCGCGGCATAGCTGTCGCCCAGGCGGACGACGCCGGAGACCTCGCAGCTCTTTGCACCACGCCGGATGATTGAAGCCGCCGCGCGGCCTCCGGTCAGCAGGTGCAAAGCTCCAAGAATCAACGACTTGCCTGCACCGGTTTCACCAGTGACGGTGTTGAAGCCACCGTCAAACTCGACGTGAAGCTCTGGCACCAGTACCAGGTTTCGGATGTATAACGATTCCAGCACTCTTTGGGGAGTTGAAAGTTGAAAGGTTAAAGGTTAAAGGTTTGAAGACCAGAGACCTGAGTTTTAAGCCTAAATCCCGGAGAATCCGGTGGTTCCGGAGAATCCGGTGGTTCCGGAGAATCCGGTGGTTCCGGTGGTTCCGGTGGTTCCGGAGAATCCGGTGGTTCCGGAGAATCCGGTGGTTCCGGAGAATCCGGTGGTTCCGGAGAATCCGGTGGTTCCGGAGAATCCGGAGACCTAAACTTTGCCCTTTACCCTTTACCCTTTAAACTTTATTACAGGGTTTGGTTGAGTTCCACTTGGCCGGGTTCTAGACCCAGGGGCAGGGCGGCGGGGCGTTCGCACTTGCTCTTGAGCTCGACGCGGGCGCCCAGGTCGCTGGACTTCTGGAAGGAGAGCATGATCTCCAGCACGTGATAGGCCAGGTCGCTGTTCACGCGGTGTGGACGTCCCACTTGCATGGAATAGGCCATTTCGGCTGCACCGATGGAACGGCTGTTTTCGCTGTAGATGTGGCTCAGCGGGACATCCTTCCAGCCGTCATAGCCGGGACGGAAGAGCTGCACGGGGCCGCCGAAGGTGTTGGGATCCGGAACCTTCATCGAACCCTCGGTGCCGTAGATCTCAATCGGGGAGTGCCCATGCGCATAGACGTCGAAGCTGGTGATGACGGTGATGAGTGCGCCGTTCCAGAACTCGATGATGCCAGTGAGGTGGGTGGGGATGGTCACTGGATAACGGTCGTAGGGCTTGTACTTGTCCTTGTAGGTCTCGGAGACCTCGGCACCCAGCGTACGGAAGTCGTAGAACTTCTTGGTTACGGCGGTGACCGCTTTGGCGGGACCGAGCAGATTGACCAGTGCGGTCATGTAGTAGGGACCCAGGTCGAGCATCGGTCCTGCGCCATAGTCGTAGAAGAAGGGCGCCTGGCCCCACTTCTCAGGACCGCGCCCCATTACGATGGCGGTGCCAGTCATCGGAGTGCCAATCAAGCCGTCGTCCAACAACTTACGAGCGGTCTGCTGACCAGCGCCCAGGAAGGTATCGGGGGCAGTGCCGACGCGCAGACCGGTCTTCTTGCCTAGCTCATAGACTTGCGTGGCCTCGTCCAAGTCCACACCGAAGGGCTTCTCCGAGTAGAAGTTCTTGCCAGCCTGGAGGCTCTCCATGCCAATCTTGTTATGGACTTGAGGAGGAGTCAGATTGATGACGATCTCGATCTCCGGGTTGTTGTAGATGTCCTCGTTCGTCATCGCCTTGACACCGTAGAGTTTCTCCTTTTTCTTGGAGCGCTCCGGAATGATGTCCGAACATGCCACCACATCCAGAATCGGGAATTTCTGCGATGCCTGGAAGTAGGTGTCGCTGATCATCCCGCAACCGATGATGCCGACTTTAGTGCGTTTCATTTAGGTAAGTCCTTTCAATTTGGAATTCGAATTATGAACTACTTGTTTCCTGTGGCCAGGCCGTTCTCGGTCATGTACTTGTAGCTCTGGCGGACGGCTTGCCACATCTCGATGTTGCAGTAGTCCAGTTCGACGATGATGGCCTCCAGGTGCTCCGGTGCGACGGCGACGAGGTCTTTGATGGGCAGGGTTCCAGTGCCAAGGGGCATCATGTCGGCCTTGGGGTCGATGAAGCCGTTCTTGGACTCCAGATTGTCGGAGTTCTGCTGCGGCTGGCTGCACACGCCGTCCTTCATGTGGTAGAGGATGGTGCGCGGGGCGAACTTTTTGGCGATGGCGACGGGGTCCTCCAGACCGAAGTTGGTGGACCAGAAGCAGTCCAGTTCGAACTTCACATTCGGGCAGAGTTCGGCGAAGACATCGTAATTGTAGCGGCCATCAGCGGCTTTGCGGAATTCCCAGTAGTGGTTGTGCACGAAGAGCTCGAAGCCGTTGCGGTTGAGGACCTCCCACATCCGGTTGGTGATTTCGGCGGTGCGTTTGATGGCATCCATGTCCTTGAAGTCATCAGGACCGTAGCCAGTGACAATTCGCTTGAGGCCGAGCTGGTCGGCGGTTCCCATGCTCTGTCCCAGGCTGTACAAAGTTGCCCACGGGGTGTGGCTGGAGACCATCTTCAGCCCCAGGTCGTTTAGAATCTTGAGGAATTCAGTCGGGTGGAAGTCGAAGATGCCTGCGGGTTCGACATAGGTGTAGCCAATTTCCGCGACGCCTTTCAGGACACTCAGGAAGTCCTTCTCGGAGTATTCGCGCAGCGAGTACAATTGAATGCCAATCGGTTTTGCCATGATGATTTAATCCTTTGATGGTTAGGTTGTTGTTTGGGGGTGTAAAAGGAAAATCGAAGTGCCAGTGGCGGCTTGCCCCGAATTTTGAGCATGAAAACGACATTACTATAAACTTGTTTCTCGTACGCGCGTGCGAGCAGAACAAAGAAAAATCCGAAATCGGTGTTATAGTATGCCAAATGACAACCTCACCGGGGAGCTTGCGAGACAGGCTGAGAGGAGGCTGAAGGCCTCGACCCGATAACCTGATTTGGATAATGCCAACGTAGGGATTTGTGAAATTACTCGCGTACGGCGGTCCAGAATCAGGGCCTACGGACGCTTTTTGTTTTTTAAATGCTTACCATCAACGGACAAGATGCACAGGATTTCGCAGGGAAGAGCCTTGCGGAATATCTCGCGGAAAATGGCTTCGAGGTGACGCGATTGGCGGTGGAGCGCAATGGCGACATTGTCCCGAAGGCGAAATACGCACAGACCATCCTGCAAGATGGCGATGTCGTGGAAATCGTTCGCTTTGTGGGAGGTGGCTGAACATGATGCCCTCCCGAGAGGAATTCGTTGCCGCATTGGCCGCACGACACGGCTCGGAATTGCAACGTAAATTCTCCGCTGCCCGTGTGGCGGTCTGCGGTTTGGGCGGACTGGGATCGAACATTGCCATTGCATTGGCGAGGGCTGGCGTCGGGATGCTTCACCTCATCGACTTCGACTGCGTGGACCTCTCGAACCTCAACCGGCAGCAGTACTTCGTCACTCAACTTGGGATGCCCAAGACGGATGCGATGCGAGAGAATCTCCGTCAAATTGCGCCTTACTGCGAGGTCTTGACCGACCAGGTGCGCGTCACGGCGGAGAATCTTCCTGCTCTGTTGGCGGAAGACGAGGTGGTTTGCGAGGCGTTTGATGTCCCTGAAGCCAAGGCAATGCTGGTCAATGGCGTTTTGGAGCATTTCCCGAAGAAGTGGCTGGTTGCTGGCAACGGCATGGCGGGTCTGGAAAGTGCGAACCGCATCCAGACGCGGCGCATCTCTTCTCATTTCTTCCTCTGTGGCGATGGCGAAAGCGACGTGAAGGAATGCGGGTCGCTCTTTGCCGCCCGTGTGATGGCCTGCGCCTCCCACCAGGCACTTACTGTCCTCCGCATCTTGGCGGGAGCGTAGATTTTTCGGGTCCCAATAGTTTTCATTCTTACAAATTCTACGGGCGCTTGCTGCCCCCGAACCCCCGCAGTTCCCGTACCGCGTTTCGAACCTACAATTCTACGGGGGCTTGCTGCCCCAGAACCTCGCAGTTCTCGTCCAATTTTACGGGGCTTGCTGCCCCCGAACCCCCGCAGTTTCCATACCGCAGTGCAACCCTTTTGGGATTGGCTGCTCCCGAACCCCTTTAGGATCATTCCTCACTCCTCATTCCTCCTTTCTCATTATTATGAAAGATCCGCTGATTCTGGCAGGTCGCGAGTTCAGCTCGCGCTTCATTCTCGGTTCCGGGAAGTACTCATTGAAGTTGATTGAGGCTGCGGTGCAGTACGCAGGTGCGGAAATCATCACCTTGGCAGTGCGCCGTGCGAATACGGCCGAGCACGAGAACATCCTCGACTACATCCCCAAGGGCGTGACATTGTTGCCCAATACCTCTGGGGCGCGCAATGCCGCCGAAGCCATCCGCATTGCTCGGCTGGGACGCGAGTTGGGCTGTGGGGACTTCGTGAAAATCGAGATCATGCGCGACTCGAAGTATCTCCTGCCAGACAATCAGGAGACAGTCCGTGCCACCGAGGCGTTGGCCGCCGAGGGTTTCGTGGTGCTACCGTACATGTACCCGGACCTCAATGTCGCGCGCGACCTGGTGAAGGCAGGTGCCGCCGCCGTGATGCCGCTGGGTGCGCCCATCGGTTCCAACCGCGGCTTGTCCACCAAGGCTTTCGTGCAAATTCTTATCGATGAAATCGAACTTCCTGTGATTGTGGATGCCGGCATTGGACGCCCCTCGCAGGCTTGCGAGGCGATGGAGATGGGGGCGGCCGCCATCATGGCGAATACCGCTTTGGCAACTGCCGGGGACATCCCGCAGATGGCCCACGCCTTCCGTCTTGCCATCGAGGCCGGCCGAGCGGCATACCTCGCAGGCTTGGGGCGTGTTCTCGAACGCGGTGCCTCTTCCTCTGATCCTCTCACTGGTTTTCTTCACGAGTAGGCGGTTCCCCCTATCCCTCTGGTTCTCGCTCCCTGAGCGAGAAAAATGCTTTATGTCCAACCAATTCTTCATCGATTCGGAATTTCTCTCGCCTGAGGCGCTGAAGCGTAAACACGAACTGGAGAACAACCCCTCCTCACGTCGGGATATCATGGAATATCTTCCTGGCATGGAGGTGATTCAGTCTGATATTCGCGATCAGGTAATGAGCCGTGTGGCGGAGTATGACGCCTCACGATATACAGGGCGCGACGTGGTTCGCGCACTGGAACATGAAAACTGCACCGTCGAGGACTTCCAGGCGCTGCTCTCGCCTGCCGCAGAGCCATTGCTGGAGCAGATGGCGCAGCGTGCTCGCCGCGAAACCGGAAGGCACTTCGGGAATACGGTCTATCTCTTTACCCCGCTGTATATTGCAAACTACTGCGAGAACTACTGTGTCTATTGCGGTTTCAACTGCTTCAACCACATCCGCCGGATGAAGCTGACGATGGAGCAAGTAGAACACGAGATGCAAGTGATCGCGGAGTCCGGCATGGAGGAAATCCTGCTGCTGACTGGCGAGAGCCGTTCGATGAGCAATGTAGAGTATATCGGTGAGGCATGCCGTCTCGCCCGAAAGTATTTCAAGCTGGTTGGCGTGGAGGTCTACCCACTGAATACCGATGAATACAAATATCTCCATGAATGCGGCGTGGATTACGTGACAGTCTTCCAGGAGACCTACGATACCAAACGCTACGAGGAACTGCATCTCTTGGGACACAAGCGCGTGTGGCCCTATCGCTTTGACGCGCAGGAGCGCGCGCTCATGGGCGGTATGCGCGGAGTGGCTTTCTCTGCGCTTCTGGGACTCGCGGATTTCCGCAAGGATGCCCTGGCGACCGCGCTCCATGCGAATTTCCTCCAGCGCAAATACCCATACGCGGAGATTTCACTCTCGTGCCCGCGGCTACGCCCCATCGTGAACAATGAGAAGATCAACCCGCAGGATGTCCACGAAAAGCAACTCTGCCAGATTCTCTGCGCCTACCGAATCTTCCTGCCTTACGCGGGAATCACGGTCTCTTCGCGGGAAAGCGCGTCCTTTCGCAACGGCATTGTCAAGATTGCGGCCACGAAGATCTCCGCAGGTGTCTCCACTGGCATCGGCGACCACGAGAGCAAATACCACGGCACGCAGGCAGAGGAGCAGGGCGACGAGCAGTTCGAGATTGCCGATGGCCGTAGCCTGAAGAAGATGTATCAGGATATGTCCGAAGAACGGCTCCAGCCCGTGCTGAATGATTACCTCTATTTGTGAAATGTGAAATGGGTATTCCTTTTTCTGAAATCGATATCACCAATCGGCATCTCTGCCAGGGCGACCTGGTGGAGCGCATCGCGGTGCTGGCGAAGCGTAGCCCTAAGTATATTATTCTGCGGGAAAAAGATTTATGTGAAGATGAATATCTTTCCCTGGCAAAGCATTCAATTACGGCATGTGCGCCTTCGGAGGTCACTTGCGTCTTGCATACTTTTGTGAACGTGGCGAAGGAACTCAATCATCCGGCAATCCACCTGCCGATGAATGTCTTGCGAGAACTTTCCGAGAACGAACGGAAATGGTTCAAGGTACTGGGAGCCTCCTGCCATTCCGTCGAGGAGGCTTTGGAAGCGCAACGACTTGGCTGCACCTATATCACTGCGGGGCATGTCTTTCCTACGGAATGCAAACCCGGCGGCCCTGCGCGTGGCCTCCAATTCCTTCGGGAAATCTGTCAGACGGTGTCCATTCCTGTCTATGCCCTCGGGGGAATCACGCCGGAAAACCGTACGGCGTGCCTGGAAGCGGGTGCGGCGGGCACCGCCGTGATGTCGTCCGCCATGCGGTCTGAAGTTTAAAGTCAAAAGGTTACAGGTTAAAGTTTACATTTGGCTTCCTCTTTGATATAAGGTAATTACTCGTTGGAGGACTGGATCGTTTTCAGCGGGACGAAAAGGTAGAACTGCTTTTCTTGGGGATAGTTCCACTGGTCATAGATGGTGCCGATGAGGCGGAAGCCATGGACGGTGCGGGAGTCCCCCTCTTGAGAGGTGCCATTG
>JAFXSU010000133.1 GCA_017525435.1 Victivallales bacterium | reverse complement strand
GCGGCAACCATCCTTTGCCCAGGTCTGCCAGTGCGGCCTCGAAGGCCTGGAGATACTCCGGCGGTTCATTGTCTTCGGCGGGTGGCAGGATGGTGACTTCGAAGTCGAATTCTCCGCCGGCGATGACCTGTTCGGTGAAGAGCACCCCTTCCATGGCTCCGCCGGTGAAGCGGTCAATCATCACATGGTTGAAAATCTGGGAGTCGGGTGCTTGCATGTAGAGGTCAGAGAGAATGACACGGCCGATTTGGCCGCTCCCGTCGCTGTCGTTGGCGTAGCCGAACAAGGCTTTCACGGCAGCGTTAGGCTCCTCGAATTCCTCGGGACTGATTTCGTCGGCGTAGCGCTTTTTCAGGAGATTGTAATGGTAGGCAGTGCGGTGCGCCAGGGCTCCCTTGATGGAAGTGGCGGGCAGGAGTACCCGGTCTTTCACTTCGGGCCTCTTGTCGCCCGTCCAGTCCACGTATGCCTCCAGTTTGGGGCGGATGTCCAAATCCCAGAAGCCAGTGCCGTCGGAGACCAGCCAGAACTTTTCGGGGGTCATCCGATAGCGGCGAGTTTCGCCGGCCAGTGGCTTTCCCTTCGGCAACGGCAATTCCGGCTCGTTGGCCGGTTCGTCTGCCAGGCACGCCGAGCGCTGGAGGTAGGCCGCGCGCTGTTCGTGAACCGCCAGGTCGTATTCCCGGCCGATGACCTTCAGGAGTTTGATTTGGCCGAAGCCGTTACGAGTGCCGCCGCCCAGCCGGAACTCTGGACTGGCGAATAGTTGTACCAGCGTGTCCGCCTGTTGGCGGGCAGTGGCGACATCTTCGGCCAGGACAGTCAGCTCGACAACGAAGCGCACACCTGCCATCAGCACGGTCCGGTCGAATTTGCCGCGCAGCTTGGCGGAGCCGGTGTCTCCCAACGCACAATGGTCGCGCAGTGTCAAACGCTTCAGCTGTTCCAGATAATTTGAGAGTTTTGTGGTGCGCATACCGTCCACGGGACGCTCCTGCTCATCCAGCACGATGGCATCCGTGACGATGAGGCAGGAGCCGGCGATGTTCCGGCCTTTGGCGTGTCCGAAGAGCGTATCTGCTTCCTTCTGGTCAGGATACAGATGTCTCAGGACACCCGCGATGGAGGTCGCGTTGATAGTCGGCAGGTCATTGGTGTCCAACTGGATGGGCATGTCCTGGGTGGGGTCGGACTCGCCGGAACCGGCATGCATTGCCGAGGCGGTCTCGAAGGTCAGTCGTCGAAAGGCAAAGATGTTTTTCATGGCTTGTTTCTTCCCTTACTTCTTGGCGTTCTTGGCCATCTTGGCAGTCAGCAACTGCAGGAACAACAATGCCGTGTCTTCGCCGAAGCGTTTTTTCGCTTCCTCCATTGCCGTTTTGAGATCCTGCCAGCATTTTTCCCAAGGTCTCGCCACCTTGCCGTGGCGTAGGAAGCCCGGATGGTTGGCGCGGCTGTTGCGCCCGTTCTTGATTTTCTCCGCATAGGCGAGGTTGTCCAGCAGGTATTGCTTGTCATCCTCTTTGAACAAGTAGTCGCACACCTCACTGTAGGTTCTCAAGGCATTAGCCGCGGCTCGGATGGTCCCCCACTGGCTGCGGGAGATCTTTGAGAACTTTTTGCCCTGTTCGTCGGAGAACTTTTGCACGAGGCGGTAGAGGTCCTGAGTGTCGGCGTTTTCCTTGGCGCGGTGCGCCAGGAAATTTACCAACGGGTCTTGACCGACGGCTGGCTCTTGCGGGGACGCTGTGGAGACGTCTTGCGGGGCGTCGGCCAGCTTCTCGCAATTCAGGAAGGCGGGATTGACCAGCGCCCGTCCCAGCCCTTCACAACGGAAAAGTCCCAGCCCCTGCTGGATTTTCGCCGCATCGGGGGGAGTTGCGGAACGCACCGCCAGCACGCTGCCGGGCAGAATCACCTGCCGTTCCGCGTCGCGGGATTTTCGCACGCCATTCCAGGGAGCGTAGGCGCCGGTTCGGATTTGGGAGTAGGCAGTGTCCAGAGTGGCGCCTTCCGGGAAGCCCAGATCGGCGGGGGCGGGCACGGGCGTGTATTCGCCGTTGGCGTCCAGGAATGCCAACGGCGATGCCGCATAGAGCAGATAGAGGTCTTCGGCGATGGCGGCCGTGGCTGGTGTCTGTATTGGGGCTTGGCTTAGCAGTTCAATCCTCACCAAGCCATATTGGGAGGTGCGTGAACGACCGATTTGGTGGATGCCGACCAGCGAGGAGACGAGGCGTTGCAGTGCCGTGTCACTGACTGTATCGCTTACACGGACCGTGAAGTGCCATTGGCTTCCAGCGGGCAGCGCAGTGTAGCCGTACATCTGGGAGTCCTCCGAGCACCGCTGGTCGGAATCGTAGGCGCTCTTCAGTGAAAATGATGCCGTATTTATTGATTTATAGAAGGTTGGAGTATTTGGCGAGGTGAAGAAGCCACCGCGCACTTGCTTGGGCTGTTTTTCTTTCTGGACGGCCTCGCGCTTTTCCGGGGTGGGGTAGATGATGGCGTTGCCCAACGACTCGCCTTTGGGGATGAACCAGTTGGCGGGGCAGGGGAGGGTGCCGTTTCCCTCTTTGGTCATCGGGTACCCGAAGCCGAATTGTACCGCTCCGGAGTGGAAGACCGCGAACGCCTCTTTGCCGTAATCCGCATATCGCCGTGCCGCGATGCCTAGCCAGTTGGCGCCGGGGATGTACTCCAAGCATTCGAGGGTCCCTTCGGTGGCGGCGCTGCGGTTCAACACGACTGGAGCCAGGAAGGTGCATCGGAAATGGTATTCGCCATTCGGACTGCGCAGGATGTCTGGAGTCATGGCGGCCGTTTCCTCTACCGTTTTCACGGCAGTCATGCGGCAGCGCCCGAAGCCCCGGCTGCGCTGGGTGCCTAGCTGTTTGATGTAGCCCATGCATTGTTCCAGCATCGTGCGTTCGCTTTCCTCTACGCCGTAAATGCGCCCCTCCAGACGCATCGGCACGGCGTATTCGCCGCGTCGCAACGACTTGTCCTTGACCTGACCATTTGCCTCAATCTGGGTGAAGTATCTGCCCAGGAGCAACTCGTCGGCCAGTTTGGTGTCTTGCAGGATTTTGAGTTGGGTTTCCGGTGGAATTTCCGCATTGGAGAAGTGCGCGGTGCCTTCGGTGGAGTCTCCGCGCACTCCGTCTTGGCGGGTGCTGGCGCGTCCGAAGATCTTCTCCGTCAGTTCGTTGTTGCATCCAATGGCAGTTGCAGCCTCGCGCAGGAGCCCTTTGATGGTTTTTCCCGGCACGAACGGCAGTCCATTGGCATCCAGCAACGGTCGGTAGTCGGCGTCGTCTCCGCCGCCCATTCCCGAACCGCACAGCCAGGGCGAGAAGAACTCGATTTGATAGTGGATTTCGCTCATTGTAGATTACTGTTCAAGTGTTATTTCAAAGTGTCCACGATTGCCGATTCGCCTTATTCGACGAATTTGGTGGCCAGCAATGCGTCCGCAATCGGCGATTTCTTTTCTTGGTAGAGCAGTTTCCGCAGTTGTTCCTCGGACTTATGCCGCGTCAGGGGCACCAGTGCATTCTTCAGCTTGGCCATGGCATCTTCGGCGGCGACCTCCTCCATTCGGTCGGCCAGGAAATCGGCGGCTGCCTTGTCCACATGGAGTTCTTTTAGGATGTGCCGCAGACCATTGCGCAGCGGTGAGCCGGGTTTGCTGGCGAGCAGCCGTGCCAGATTCAGGAGGTCGCCAATGATGGGCATCTTCTCATTGTCCGAGAGAGCATAGGGGCCGAACTCCTGGGTGACCTCGCCAGTCTGGAGTTCGCGTTTTGCGAATGCCTCGAAGGAGGTTTCCACGAAACTACCTAGTTCACGGGCGAACATCAAGCAGGAGGGTACCGGCGCACCTGCCGCCAGGTTCTGCTTGGCGACCTTTTTGGCTTGCCCGCAGAGCTGCTCTGCAAATTGCACGCCATAGTGGAAGGGATAGTTGGCTTTGATGAAGGCGACGCCGGCGCAGGCGGTTAGGTTGCCCAGTATATCAGGGTGCGCTTTGTCGGAGTTTGCCTCGTCAACCTTCTTCTTGAAGAGTTCCAGGTATTCCGCCGTGAACTCCAGGGCATGCTTTGCACTGCAGAGTACCGTCAGGTCGTCACCGCCCAGGATGATTGGTCGGAAATGCGGCGCCGGCTCCTCCTCGGAATGGGGTCCCTTTTCCCTCGAAAAATACTTTTGAAATGCCTCGTTAGCAGCTTGTTTTGTGACTTCCTCTAGCGTTTGGGAGAAGCACTGCCACTTTTCGCCGTATTTGGCGGGGTCGCCGGAGTCCAGCCGCATCAATGCCTGGCCGATGGCGTTCCCGTCCGCATGGATGACGGCGATTTCGTTTTCGGGGTCGCCAAGCTGGCTGTTGTCCTCCGGGAACCGACAATAGGAGAACTTGCTTCTAAGACTCTTGGTATGCTTGGGATCGTATTTGAGTTTGGCTTGGCTTTCGGGATTCAGGAGTTTTCCGCGGTCGCGACCTTCTTTCTGCACTCCGCAGGCTGGGCGGCCGTCCTGTGGAGTCTTGAGCGTCACGCTCCAGTCCTTGTATGGTGAACTGGCGGGTTGCGCCTCGTGCAGCTTCTGGTTCAACTTGTCCACCTCCGTCTTGGTCGGCATTGCGCCGTCGATGGGAATTACCGCCTGCACCATCGGCAGTCCGGGCGCGAACTCCATGGCCTCACGTAAGAATCTCAGAACCAAAATCTTGACGGCCTCCTCGTCGGTCACTACTGCATAGATGTTCCCCGCCGCCTGGATGATTGGCTGGACACTTCCAGTGAGGTTGTGACGTTTGACAAAATCGTCAAAACAGTCGGTGCAGATTGCCTGAACCAGCTCGCTGGCACCGCCAATCTCTTTGAGTTTGTTGGTGGTGAAGATATAGCTCTGGATGCGTTTGGCGTTGGCGCCATATAGGTGGCAGGTCATGGTTACTCCGAAATAGGCGTGCATTACGCCGGGTTGACATGGTTGCGGGAAGTCTTGTGCTTTACTACGTTAATATACCGACAAAAGCGAAAGTTGCCAGCTGATTGCGTCAAAATCCTTTTTCGCAAGAAATTTAGGCGTGCCTCGGCATTTCATTGGTCTGGCGGGACGAATTTCATTTGACACCACCCGCACCCCCCCTCGTTGAAATGTCCGACATTGACATACGGGAGGTATGCCAGTATCGGGAGGAAGGGCGTGAAGTTGCCGCGGTAGCGCATTTCTCCCACAAAGCCATCCAGGTACTGCACTTGTGCGGTTCGGGTGCTGGTGCGCTGTGCCGCCACGAAGCCGCCGGAGACCCGCCGATGTCCAATGGTGGCGGCAGCTTCTTGCAGGGCGGGGATGTCCAGTTGGGGCTTGATGGTGTCGTCACCGTAAAGAGTGTCGAGTTCGGCGACGCGCCAGGTCAGTCGATTGAACATCGGCAAGAAGGGGATCTCCTCCGTGAATTTGGTGCCATGGAAGGTGATACGATTGGCCGGGGTGACGAATTGGACGGCCAGGTCCTCGTTGCCAGCGTATGCCGGTGTGGGCGGGGTGACCTTTTTGACGGAGAGCAATTTGCATTGGCAGACCTGGTGGCGTTTTCCGAGGCCCAT
>JAFXSU010000132.1 GCA_017525435.1 Victivallales bacterium | reverse complement strand
CCCCCACCGGGCACTCGCCGATGCACGCGCCGAGCCCGTCGCAGAAGAGGTCGCTGATGAGCCGCGCCTTGCCGTCGATGATTTGCAATGCCCCTTCCGGGCAGTTGGGGATGCACTTGCCGCATCCCGTGCATTTTTCCTGATCTATCTCAATGATATTCCGTTTCATTTCGCATTTCCTTCACTGATGATTCCATTGACAACGCATGTTTTGGGCAACGTTCTACGCAGCGTCGGCAGTGCATGCAGTCGGGATTGCGGAACAATCCGTCAATTGCGTCGCCAGGCGGAAAGAACCCGAAGGGGCACGCCTTGGCGCATAGTCCGCATTTTACACAGATGTCGGCGACACGAATGCCGCTCTTCAACGGCCAGATCGTTTTGTATATCTTCCCCATCGGGCAGACGGAACACCAGAAGTAGCGGTTGAAGACCAGCCATCCGATGAGGCCGACCGTTGTCGTAATGGCGACCATGATGTACAGCAGCATTCCCCAGGCACGGAGCGATGTTGGGCGAAGCCATAGGGCCAGACCTGCGAACATCACCACCATCACCGCGATGGACGTCTTGCGCGCCAGAAGACCGGCGGGAACTTTGCGACCGGTGTCCGGCAGCAGCGAATAGAACGCGCCTCGGGGACAGAAGTTGCCGCAACCGTGCCGCCCTCCATGCCGCAGCGCACCAATCAGCCCCACGGCCACGTTGAGCACGAGGCAATAGGCAAGACACGGATACCGCCAGCCCAGTGCCAGCACCGCCACGAACAGCAGCGCCTCAATGGCGCGTTTTACGGATGAATAGCGATATTTCACTGCATATCCCTGTATTTAGCCGATCAGCAGCTTGATGTCGTCATCGACCGTGCCGATGCCAGCGATGCCGAAACTTTCCACCAGCACCTTCGCAACATTCGGCGAAAGGAAGGCTGGGAGCGTCGGGCCGAGGTGGATGTTCTTCACGCCGAGATAAAGGAGCGCCAGCAGGACGATGACCGCCTTCTGCTCATACCAGGCGATATTGAACGCGAGAGGCAGCTTGTTGATATCGTCAAGTCCGAAGACCTCCTTGAGCTTCAGCGCGATGAGCGCCAGCGAGTAGGAGTCGTTGCACTGCCCCGCGTCGAGGACGCGCGGGATGCCTCCGATGTCGCCGAGTGGCAATTTGTTGTATTTGTATTTGGCGCAACCGGCCGTCAGGATGACCACGTCCTTCGGAAGCTTCGAGGCGAATTCCGCATAGTATTCGCGGCTTTTCATGCGTCCGTCGCAGCCCGCCATGACCACGAACTTGCGGATGGCTCCCGATTTGACAGCGGCGACCACCTTGTCCGCAAAGGCGAATACCTGTTCGTGCGCGAAACCGCCGACGATCTTCCCCGTCTCCAATTCTTCGGGCGGAGGACACGTCTTCGCCTGAGCGATGATGCCGGAAAAATCCTTGACTTCGCCGTATGCTCCGGGAATGTGGCGGCAGTCGGGGACGCCGACCGTGCCGGTGGTCCACAGGCGTCCTTTGTAACTTTCCGCAGGCGGTACGACGCAGTTGGTGGTCATCAGGATCGGCCCGTGGAATTTCTCGAACTCATCCTTCTGCTTCCACCAGGCGTTCCCGTAGTTTCCCGCGAAATGCGGATATTTCTTGAAGGCCGGGTAGTAGTGGGCAGGAAGCATCTCGGAGTGGGTATAGATGTCGATGCCCTGGTCCGCGGACTGCTCCAGAAGCATCTCCAGATCGCGCAGGTCGTGTCCGGAAATGAGGATCCCCGGACGGTTGCGGACACCGAGTTCGACTTCGGTGATTTCAGGATTGCCGTAGGCGGAAGTGTTCGCCTTGTCCAGGAGGGCCATCCCCTGTACGCCATACTTGCCCGTATCCAGCGCAAGCGCGGTCAGCGCTGCCGCGTCCAGCGAATTATCCAGCGTCTTTGCCAAGGCGGACTGGATGAAGGCATCGATGGCCTCATCGTCCTGAAGGAGCGCGTTCGCATGCTTGAGATAGGCGGCAAGTCCTTTCAGCCCATAGATGATGAGTTCACGCAGACTTCGGATGTCCTCGTCCTTCGTCGCCTGTACGCCCACCTCCGCCGCCTTGGCGTCGAATTCATTTCTGCATCCCGACCACCGGGCGGCTTCTGGCAGATCGGATGCGTTGCCGAGTTGCGACAACAGTTCCGATTTCACCTTCAGCGTCTCCTCAACGGCACGGATGATCGCTTCCCGGTCGAAATTGGCGTTGGTGATCGTGACGAAGAGATTTTGGGTGATCCGGTGGTTGATGTTTTGGGACACGCTCTTCCCTTCCGTCCGAAGCCGGGCGGCAACCGCTCCAAGCCCCTTGGTGACATATACCAGCAGATCCTGCATGGCGGCAACTTCCGGTTTCTTGCCGCAGACTCCGCAAATGGTGCAGCCCTTGCCGCCCGCCGTTTCCTGACACTGCCAGCAGAACATCTTGTTTTCCATCTTGTTTTCCTCCTGTGTTGTATGTGGTTAGATCACGGTTTCACACTCAAAAGTATTTTCATGCTGTCCAGCAGATGCTGGCGTTCTTCCCTGAGATCGAAAGCCCCGTGGGACATTCCCCACTGCTTGATGAGCAGCCGAAGCGGGCCCAGGATCAGCCGGAAAAGCGTATCCATGGGAATATCGCCGCGTATCTCTCCCGCCTCAATAGCCTCTCTGAAATGTTTGAGCATGACCTTGTGATGGCGCTGCATCATTCCGAAAAGGATCTGTTCCACTTCGGAATCTCCCTGGAACAATTCTTCCGCAAAGACCACCCGCGCCAGATCGGGTGTGGCAAGCACCAGTTCCGTCCGGTGAACAAGGGCGGCTTCGATGGCGGTCCAGCCGTGCAATGGCTCGATATTGTCCGCATCGGCCTCGAAACGTCCGACCAGCGCCTGAACGATCTCCACTTTGTCATGGAAATGGTAATAGAGTGCGGCGTCGGTCACACCGAGCGCCTGACTCAAATGCCGGATCGTCAGATTGCGCATTCCTTTTTCCGCAATCAGGCGCAATGCGGCATCGACGATCTCGTTCTGCCTTGTCGTCAACTCTTTCTTCATCGAAGACTCCGTTTTTGAGGTTCTGTTTAGTGAACGCTTACTTAATATACGATCAAAATAAAAATTGTCAAGGATAAAATGATAAAAAATATTTCAGAAAAATCCCGTAATTTTTTGAAAAAGGCGTTTTTTTGACATAGTTTGAGCGTAACGGAAGCATTTTTTTCTTACCCCGTCTTTGTGGATAACCGTTTTTAAGCAGGAAATGTTATGCAAAGTCAAAAAGCATTTGATATGCCTGTTCAGGAGTACCACGAATCCTTTTGGGGCCTCTGCGTCCAATAGTATCACATGATTGAATCACACTTGTCAAATCGAAATAGTTCAGCAACACACTGCGAACAAGAGTATATAATCTGCAGTACTGTCCGGTAAAAATTGCCGGACTTGATTGATAATGTCGGCTCCTGCGTTATATTAAAGGTGCCTAAAATCCTTAAAATGAGCGTAGAAGAACCGACAATGCTTTACTATAGCATCTTTCAGCAGCTTTTCAAGTTCATCCCCCGATGTCGTTTCGACAAAAAGTCCGACGAGACCTCCGGCAACCGCTGCTGCAAGCATTTTTCCGCGTGGCGGCAGTTTTTGACCTGCCGCTACGCCCTCATGATGAACTGCGACCTGATGGAAGTCCTGCGGTGGGACAGAAAGACGATTCTCAAGCCTCCCGACTGGAACCGCCCCCGGCAAATGGAGCTTTTCGGCGATTTCCTATGCTGAAATTTTTACCGGACAGCAGCGTCCCTCCATGAGCGATTCGGTATACAAAATGATCGAACCGGATAATATTTTCGCCTTTTTCCCAATTGAAAAGCCTCTTTTTGATGATATTTTTGCATAAAAGTTCCGAGATGT
>JAFXSU010000131.1 GCA_017525435.1 Victivallales bacterium | reverse complement strand
GCAGCCGGTGATGACAACTCTGCGTAAATCGCTAGCCATGGATAGTCATTCTACCCAGTTTTCAAGTTTGAGTTTCGGCACCCGTGAGAAATGCGCGATGTTGTTGGTGACCAAAGTCAGGTCCTCGGCCAATGCGGCGGCGGCAATCATCATGTCCATTGCGCCAATTAACTTGCCTTGTCCTTCAAGGCATGTGCGTAGCTCTGCGTATTTCTGAGCGGCAATGCTGTTCCAGGCAAGACACGGAATTGCCTGGCAAAAGGCATCAACCTTCTCGATGAGTCGCCGGTTTTTCCGACGCAGTGCCCCAAAGCGCAATTCCGCCTCTGTGGTGCAGGAGATACACACCTGGTCAAAATTCTGGGCGAACTTACGCGATGTGCTTGGATAACGGCTGTTGATGATATATGACGCCGTATCCGTATCAAGCATAAACTGTAACATCAGAACAGATTCCTTTCTTGAATGGCTTGGGCGTCATCGCGAGGAATCTCGAAATCTGGGAAGTCCGGCATAGCCAGGAACTCTTCCAGCAGTTTTTTGCGGTCAATCGGCGAGAGAATGATTTTGTCGCCCTCCTTGCGGATTTCCACTTCCGAAGTTTCAAAGCGGTATTTCTTCGGGATGCGTACGGCCTGAGAACGGCCATTCATAAAAACTTTGGCGATTTCCATAATGACCTCCTGCTTGAGATGTATCACTGATATGTACTTTTTTATGGTATCTATCATTAATATATACCATTTCGCAGGAATGTCAAGGGAAAATCAGCCGGGAGCAACTGCTGGTAGACTTCTTCGCCGAGGACTTGTCGCGCGACTAGGAAGGAACTCAGGAGGGTTCCGACGACTCCGGGGGTGAAGGCGTTCTCGCCAATGCCGTAGAAATTTCGGATGGGCAGGCGTCCCATCAGCCGGGGGGCGTTGGTGGTCATGCGCACGCCGTAGGCGCCGCGGCCCGGCGGGATGTATCGCGCGTAGGTGTGCGGAGTGGCGGCGGCGGCGAGGTGGAGATGCCCGCGCAGCTCCGGCCAGGCCTCGTAGGCGTGCTCCAGGACGGTCAGCGTCGCGGCTTCCTTTTCGGCGGGAGTTGGTTGTGGCGCATTTGGCGGGGCGGCGGCGGGGGCCAGAAGGATGAGGCACTGCACGGGCGTGCCGTCCGTGCGGATATCATGGGAGAGGATGGCGCCGGTGCTGAGGAATGGCTCGTTGCGGTCGGGACGCAGGATTTGGTTGAAATCCAGGCTTCGGAGATAGGAAGTCAGGTGGGGCGGACATGGGAGCGCATTGTCCACCGTGGCGAAGATGGTGAAAAATCCGCAAGTGTCTTGGAGCGGTGCGAGCAGTCGCCGGAAGCCGCGTTGTCGATTCGGGGGGAGAAGCGGGAGCAGTTCGGCGGGGTGGAGGGAACAGAAGAGGTCGTCGAAAGCGAGTGCCGAACCGTCGGAGAGGAGCGCACTGCGTGCGTGCCCCGCATCGCTGAATTCCTGGAAGGCAATAATGTGGGTGTTCGTGCGGAGCTCGACGCCCAGGCGGTCGAGAGCGCGTGTGAAATTGTCCACGAGGCGGTCTCCGCCGCCTTTCAGCCGGATCATTTCCTCCTCGAAGCCGTAGCTCACGCGGAAATGACGCGCGGCGGGGACTTCCTCCGGCGGGGCACCATGGTAGAGTGCAGGTGAAGCGAGTGTGGCGGCGAGTTCTGGCGAGAAGCCCAGCTGCCGGAAGAGCGTGTCCAGCGTAAGCTGGTCCAGTTCGCTGAAGGCGGCCAGTGCATCATCGACTGGCGCTCTGAGGTCGAACATCGGCGTGTTCCGAAGCACCTCGGTTTCCAGCTCCTGGTAGCGGCGCAGGGCGGCAGCCTCGTGCGGAAACTCTTGCACGAGGTAGTCGTAAAAGGCAGAACGACCTTGGTTGGGGAAGTGGAGATGATGCCCGTCCGGAAGTTTCAGTCCCCAGGGGAAGGAGTCGGCTTCGATGTTGTCGATGCTGTCCAGAGCTGTCAGCATTTGTCCAAGGATGCCAACGAGACTGCTGGTGAAATGCAGACCAGTGTCAAAAGGAATGCCCTGCCGTCGAAAGCGCACAAGGCGTCCGCCGATGGCAGGGGTCTTTTCCAGCAAGGTGACGCGGCGGCCAGCCTTGGCCAGGAGGATGGCCATGGAAAGTCCGCCAACGCCGGCACCCAGGACTACGGAATGGTGGGGGAGGTCAGACACAAATGCGGCTTTAAGCGGTTAGAGCCACTCTTTTGTGCCGTTGATGTAGGTGTTCTCGAATTCGTCGTCGCTCTTGGTGAGATAGATGATTCCCTCGATAAGACCAAGAAGGCCGCCGATGCCACAGACAAGGCTAAGGATCAATTGGATGATACCTGCCTTGGTGTAGCCCAGGTAGAACTTATGTGCGCCGAGGCAGCCGAGCAGGATCGCGAGGACACCGGCGACGATTTTCTTGTTTTTCGCTTCTTCGCTTGCCATGTTGTTTTCTCCTTGGTTTGGATTTATGTTGAGGCAGCTCGCCTTACAAATCGAAGGTGAGCTGGTTGGGGTCGTTGTAGGGGCTCCTGCGGCCACGTCGCTTGGTCTCGGCGAGCTTCGGCCGCCTGGCGTCCTCTTCGTCGAATTCGTTGTTTTCGAGATTCGCAAGCACCTGGTCGGCGCGGTCGATGACGACTTTCGGAATGCCGGCGAGCCGCGCGACGTGGATGCCGTAGCTCTTGTCCGCCGCGCCGGGGACGATTTTCCGCAGGAACATGATGCTCTCGCCCTCCTCCTTCACCAGCACGTTGTAGTTCTTGATTCCGAGCTTGGTGAGCGGAAGGTCGGTAAGCTCGTGGTAGTGGGTGGCGAAAAGGGTGCGCGCCTTGGCGGACGGGGTGTCGTGGAGGTATTCGGCGATGGCCCAGGCCAGCGAGAGACCGTCGAAGGTGGAGGTTCCGCGGCCGATTTCGTCCAAGATGACAAGGCTGTTCGGCGTGGCGTGGTTGAGGATGTTCGCGGTCTCGACCATCTCGACCATGAAGGTGGACTGCCCGCGCGAGAGGTCGTCCGCCGCGCCGACGCGGGTGAAGATGCGGTCGGCAAGTCCGATGGTGGCTTTTGAGGCGGGGATGAAGGAGCCCATCTGCGCCATGAGGACGAGCAGGGCGACCTGCCGGATGTAGGTGGACTTTCCCGCCATGTTCGGGCCGGTGATGAGGCCGATCTGCTGGTCGGTGGTGTTCAGCACGCAGTCGTTGGGCACGAATGCCGAACCCTCCATGTGCGCGTCGAGCACGGGGTGTCGCCCGTCGCGGATTTCGAGTACGGGTTCTTCGGCGATGGCGGGGCGGGTGTAGTTGTATCGGATGGCGTCCTCGGCGAGGGCGGCCAGGCAGTCGATGTTCGCCAGCGCACGGGCGGTCTTCTGGATTACAGCGATCTCGGCCACGACAGCTTCGCGGAGCTGACCGAAGAGTTCGAATTCAAGCGCCTGCGCCTTCTCGTCGGAGCCCAGCACCTTGTCCTCGATCTCCTTGAGTTCCGGGGTGATGAAGCGCTCGCCGTTGACGATGGTCTGCTTGCGCATGTACTCCGGCGGAACCATGTCCAGGAAGGACTTGGAGATTTCGATGAAGTAGCCGAAGACCTTGTTGAAGCGGACCTTGAGGGACTTGATGCCGGTGCGCTCCTGCTCCTTGAGCTGGTAGTTGGCGATCCAGTCCTTTCCTTCGGTGGAGGCGCGGCGCAGAAGGTCGAGATCCGCATTGAAGCCGTCGCGGATCATCCCGCCGTCGTGGACGGCGACCGGCGGTTCGTCCACCACCGCCTTGGCGATGAGGTCCACGAGCGCGGGCTGTTCGGAGAGCTTCTCGGTCTCCTCCAGAAGCAGCGTGGCATGGGCGTTGTGGAGAATTGCCTTGAGGCCAGGGAGTTCCTCCAGGCCGCGTCGCAACACGATGAGGTCGCGGGCGGAGGCGTTGGTGCCCACGCTGAGGCGGGTGACGGTACGCTCCAGGTCGCGGACGGCGGAGAGGGTCTCGCGCAGCTCGGAGAGGAGCATCGGCTGGGAGCCCAGGTCCTCCACAGCATCCAGCCGCGCCTCGATGGCGGGCTTGGATTTGAGGGGGCGCAGGATCCATTCGCGCAGAAGACGTGCGCCCATGGGGGTGATGGTCTTGTCCAGCACGGAGATAAGGGTATTGTCCTTGCCGTCGGCGAAGATGGGGTCCACCAGCTCGAGGTTGCGCTGGGAGATGCGGTCGAGGACGAGGCAGTCGTCGGAGTGGTAGGAGGCGATGGAGGTCAGGTTCGCGGCGTCCTTCCGCAGGGTATTCTGTGCGTAGTGGAGGATGGCTCCGGCGGCGCCGATGGCGGGTTCGTAGCCGCGGCAGCCGTAGCCGTCGAGGGAGGCGACCTGGAAGTGTCGCAGGAGGTCGCTCCGCGCCAGCTCGACGTCGAAATGCCAGTCCTCCACGCTAGTCCAGACAAGTTGCGGCGGGAGGTCGGCCGGGAAGCCCTCGTTCTGCCAGCGGGCGAGCAGGCTGGCGGGTGCCAGGCATTCGGCGGGCTTGAGGCGGTTGAGCTCGACCTCCAGCGCGCCGGTGCCCTGCGGAAGCTCGGTCACGCGGAACTCGGCGGTGGAGAGGTCGAGGGACGCCAGACCCCAGCGGTTTTTCATTGGCAGCAGCGCCACGAGGTAGTTGCTTCGGCTGGAGTCCAGCAGCGTGTCCTCCATCATCGTGCCGGGCGTGATGATTTCCGTGATGTCGCGCTTGACCAGGCCCTTCGCGAACTTCGGGTCCTCGATTTGGTCTGCCAGCGCCACCTTGTAGCCGCCCGCCAATAGCTTCGGGACATACTGCCGTACCGCGCGGTAGGGGATTCCGCAGAGCGGCGCTCCGGCACGGCTGGTCAGCACGACGTCCATCAGCGGCGCGGCAATCTTCGCGTCCTCGAAGAACATCTCGTAGAAGTCGCCCATGCGGAACATCAGCAGAGTATCCGGCGCAAGCTGACGCTTCGCTTCGGCATACTGCCGCATTCCAGGCGTGAGTTCACCCGACAGGCTGGCGTTTTTGGTGGTGGATTTTTCAGGCATTGATAACTACTTCAAAATTCGATTGGCGGCGAGGACGCCGGAAAGGAGTGCGCCGACGATGCCCAGAAGCCCCTGGTCGGTGCCCGCCAGTTCGAGATGGGGGATGCCGGTCGCGCCGTCCGCGAACTTGTCTGGCGATCCGTAGATGGCGCCATTCGCGTGTCCGGTGAAACGCTGGAAAGTGTGCGGGGTGTAGAGGTCCAGGAACTTCGCATGTCCTGCAAGGCGTGGGGAGTAGGCGCCTAGTTGCGCCAGAAGCATCTGGGCTAGGATGGACTTGATGCCGGGGGACATCGCATCCCGTGCGAGGTCACTGTGGAGTGGTCCCAGGCTGGCGACCGGTGCGCTGAGGCGGAGCATCCGCGTGGGGGAAACGCCGATGTAGTTGTCCGGCACGCAGACGAGCAGGCAGTCCGCCGGTGAACTTGCCGACATCGCACGGAAGGCGAAATCGCGCTCCAGACCGATGAACTGCATGCAGTCAGTGAGTCCGTAGGCAGACGGTGCCTCGTCCAGCTCGAAGAGCGCTTCGACGAACTGTATCCCGCCGGAGCGAGCTTCAGAAAGTGGCGGTGGGATCACACTGTCGCCCAATAGCCGACATGTCTCCACGGCACCGATGGTGGAAAGACAACAGTCGGCAGGGAAGAGCTGTCCCGAATTGTCCAGGATTGACTGGAATTTTCCAGAATTATCCAGGTTGATTTTTGTGATTCCACACCCGAAATGAAGTTCGGCTCCGGCCTCCTGGAGACGTTCCGTCAGCAGTTCAATGACTGGGCGTATGCCGTCCTGTGGCCGTGCGAATCCCTCGACGAAGATGCTCTTGAAGAGCGTCGCGAAGGCACTGAATGGCATTTCGCCTCCCCAGGCGTTTCCGAAGAAGAAGACCGGGAGACAGAGGAGATCCTGCAACCGCCTGGATTTCAAATGCTCTGCGAGGACTTCGCGGGCAGTGCGTTCGGGTTGCGGCGCGTCAGCGTAGGCGCATTGTTCGATGCGTTCCAGCAGTGCCTCGAAGCCTTCGCGGTCGGCGGGAAACTGCTTGGCGACTCGCTCCTTGAAAGACGCAACATCATTGTCCAGCCGGAGTTCCGTGGTTCCGCAGCGGATGGTGGAGTGGCTCTGGGGACAGAGCCGAAGCTCTTCGCGTCGGATGCGGAGCTGCCGGAGGATTCGGTTGAGCGGAGCAGAGCGGTCCTCCGGCGACGCGAAATTGGTGAAGGCGTGCAGCCCCGTGTCGAAGATGCGGCCACCGCGTTCATACCACGAATTCAGTCCCCCTGCCTTCGTGTGGCGCTCGAAGACGCATACGCGCTTCCCGAAGTGCGCCAGACGGATGCCGGCCGCGAGCCCCGAAAGCCCCCCGCCAATCACAACGACATCGAATGGGGAGTTGATAGTCAAATGGTTAGAGGTTAGAGTACTGCTGGCGCCGCCAGCAGAGAGGTTAGAGG